>QQUB01000578.1 GCA_008501835.1 Bacteroidota bacterium | reverse complement strand
CAATAAGGACCTGCACGTGGGAATCCGTCATGCAAAATCGTTAATTGCGGGGTTTCAACTCCGGAGGCTCCGGCGCCATTTCCAACATTACTCCATGTATTTACACCATTAGGACTGCTCTGCCACTGGAAGACCATGTCACCTGATCCGGCATTACTCACCATCGCTTCAAATAATACTGAAGCATCAGCCTGACAAACATCAAGCATGTCACTTGGCTGTCCGGTAATGGTGATTTCACCATTCACCTGTAATGTGAAAGCATCAGAATAAAATGGCGTACAAGCTCCGTCAGAGAATACTGCACGGTACATGTTTCCGTCCATTGCATTGGTAACCGCAGCAATATCTAACTGTGTTTCACCTGGTGTGCCGTTATCAACAGAATAATCTGGTCCTGCAACCGGCATCCAGTTGGTACCTCCGTCATCTGAGAATTCCCAGGTTGGAGATTGTGTTCCTGGATTTGAAGTATATTCAACTCTGAAGAATTCAGAATCTCCTGCACATTCAACTCTCGAAAGTGAACCAGGTACATATGTATCCATGATCAACTCATCAATGGTAACGGTAATGGTTTCAGAAACCGCAGGACAAGATCCACCCGGGTTATCTGTCATCAAGGTAAACATTACTGTTCCACCATACTCTGAAGGATCAGGAGTATAAGTAGCATCGGCTGCAAAAAGGTCGACACCACTGAAGGATCCGATTCCTGTGGTAGTCCAGGTTCCTGTTGTTGCACTTCCACCGATAGTTCCATCAAGAACAATATCATTCGGAGCACAAACGCTGAAATCTCCGCCTGCGTCAACCGTAGGACCTGGGTTTACATATAAAGCAAATATTGACACGACTTCATCACAAACTCCGAGGGTCACTCTAAGTCTGAAAAGATAGTTGTCATATGTTAAAGGTACATTCTGCAATACCAACCTGCTGGAATGAGTTGCCATTCCTGTCAACGCCGGAGAGGTAATGTTACCCAATCCACTGGCATCGTTCCAGGTAGTACCACCATTGGAAGAATATTCCCAGGTAGCTGTAGGAACCGACATGTCATGAGGCAAACTGATATATTGTACCGTAAAGTTTGTATTGGTTCCCTGACAAATGTTTCTGATTAATGTAGCCGGCGTTTCACTGTCAACAATAACAGCATCGATGGAAACATCCATCATATCTACTGCTGCTGGACACGGACCGGCAGGGTTATCAGTTGTCAAGGTTAATGTTACCACAGTTCCATAATCATCAGGATGTGGAATATATGTGGCTGTCAAAGTAGTAGCATTCGGCACAAAACTTCCCAAACCTGATGTAGACCATGTTGCGGAAGTAGCTGCACCACCAATAGAACCTGACAAAGCTACATTATCTCCACCACAAATAGACTGGTCAGGACCGGCATTGGCCGTAGCTGACTCATTTACCTGAATGGTGAAAACATCACTGGTATCTGTACATGTTCCTGCAACAAAAACAGCTCTGTAAGTAAAGCCATCGATGCCCATAGGAACATTAGTAAGGTTCAATTGTGTATTTCCTCCCGGTGTAGTCAGTGAATACAAAGGATCCGGGAAGGTAATATCCATATATCCACCTCCTCCGTCAACCTGCCAGGTAACTGTTGCAGGATTCGTAGGAGAACTTGTATAATCTACTCTAAAGTTAGAATTATCACCCTCACATTCAATTCTTGTAAGTGATCCTGGAGTATGACCGGTTATTTCCAGGTCATCTATGGTGATATCAACCATATCCATTTCTACCGGACATGTAGTAAATGCCGGTGGTGTATCACTTGTCAGGGTAAGAGTAACCACTGTTCCATAATCAGCCATACTTGGCTCATAAACAGCATTCAGTGTTGTCGCATCAGGGTTAAATGTACCTGATCCTGAAGTTGACCATGTTCCCCCGCTAACTGTTCCTGAAACGGAACCGTTTAACTGGAAGGTAGGACTATCTTCAGCACAAGCTGACTGGTCCATCCCTGCATCAACCACTGTTGCCGGGTGTATGGTAATGAGAATATCATCTGAAGTTGGAGGACAAACTCCAACAGGGTCATTGGTTGTCAAAGTAAGGGTTACCATTCCTGCAGCAACATCACCTGCTCCAGGGAAATAGGTAGCTCCAAGGTAATTATTCGGATCATCGAAAAATCCGTCACCACTGGTTGTCCAGGTTCCTGTTGAGATACCAGGACCACTGATCGATGGAGTACCGGTAGCTACAGTGTAATTATCACCTTCACAGATATGTGCATCAGGACCCGCATCTGCAATGGCAGGAAGATCCGGACTCACAGAGAAGGTAGCCGGTTCGGTAAATATGTTAGAACAACTTTCCTGGCTGATCCTGCAACGGATGTCCACACTGGAACCCGGGTTTGGCCAAACAGGAAAATCTGAATTGGTAACATTAAGGGTAGTGGTATTAAAACCGGCAACAGTATTCGGGACATTTGTCCAGCCACCGCCATTATTATATTGCCATCTGTAATTAATTGTTCCAGACCCTGTTGTTGCCGCCACCACAAAGGTGGTATCGGATGTACTTGCACAAAGGTCAATTACATTTTCCGGGTGCATAGTAATCGAAGCAGGACCGTTTACGAACAATTCAAATACATCGGAAGTCACGGTACATGTTCCGGCTATGATGGTCACACGGAAAAGCGCACCATCCAGTGTATTATCAACGGTCATCAGATCCAGTCTGGATTGACCGGCTGAGTTAGAAACTGAATAAGTAGCACCACTGGTCAGGTCAGCAATAGGTGCCCACGGGCTACCGCCTGTTGAAAATTCCCAGCTGATGGAAGAATAAGGTTCTGTGGAAGAGAAATCTACATTAAAGAATGTATCATCCATTTCACAAATAGTTCTTGTTCCGGCATTATTGGTGTTCCCTGGGTCGTGGTCATCAATATCCAATTCATCAACAGTAACCATAATAACATCGGAAGCTGCCGGGCAGGCTCCATTGCTATTCGTGGTTAAAGTAAGTGGGAAAGTTCCTGAATTGGAAGACATAGAAGGATCGAAGAAAGTATTGAGGGCATAAACATTATCAATACCTCCGCCGCCGCCTGTCCACATAACGGAGTGAACGACACCATTTACTGTTCCATTCAAATTGAGCAGGGCGTCCTGGCAAATAGTTGCTGAAGCAGGGCCTGCATCAACAGTAGGATTAACGCTCAGGTTCAATGTTGCAGAGTTGGTGTATTGTACGGCACAAGTCGGAATTCTGATCCGGCACCTGACCTGAACACCAGATCCTGCGGCTGGCCAAAAACTGTCGCTATCGGAAATGGTTACCTCATCGGTATTCCATCCGGTAACGGAATTTGGCATAAAACTCCAGCTGGAGCCATTCCAGTACTGCCAGCGATACTCAACGGTTCCTCCTGCTCCTCCGGCACTGGCTGTCACATCAAACATAGCACTTGATGCAGTTTCGCAAATAGTCTGGGAATTTGGATGGTCCACAATAACAATCGGGCCATTCAAATCAAGGGTGAAAACGCTCGAAGTTTCCACACAACTTCCAGAGAATACTACGCGGAAAAGATAACCATCCATCATCACATCCGGTGACAGTAGGTTAAGGCGTGTAGAGGCTTCTGCAAAATTGTTGTTAATGTTATGCGAGATAGGACTTGAGCTCACCGGGAGCCAGGTACCACCTGCATTGGGAGAATACTCCCAGGTAATCGTAGGGTTACTTGGTTGCGGGGTGAAGTCGACCTTCAGAAAGGTAAATTCTCCAACACAATCAGTTTTCACCAATGATGACGGGTCATAATCAGTGATACACTGCGCGGAGGCAAAATGACTTCCCAGCATAAATAAAGCAAGCATGAGGAAACCCGGCCATTTTTTAACAGCTCGCCAGGCTTCTTCGTTTCCGGAGTTCCGTAGAAACTGCCGACCGGAAGAATTGTACTTCCGCGAAGGGTTTCTATTCTCCCCTCCAGAAGGTTCGGGAAAATTTGAAGTAGAAGTGTAGTACAGCATATTTAAAAGGTTTTTAGAATTTATGGACAGCAAACGGGAAAAGCCAAAATTTCAAGTGTGTTAGCTAATTTTAACTGTTTTTTCTCATGTATGAAAAAATGGATATAGTGCTTTAAAGCTCTACCCTTCCAAGCTTACGCTAGAAAAAAATCAATCGGATTTGGAAAAACCCAGGTATGATTCATTTTTTTAGAAAAACTCTTTCGTCCATAATGGTTTAATAAATATGTTCTGGTTAAAATATTTCAACTTTGTTTAGTTTCCTGGTACTTAAGGAGTCATGTCAATTCTGTAGGGGGATTCTAATCATTGGACTCTTTTGGGTAATCCGCTTAATTTAGGTTTGTCGGTGAATTTTTCTAAAAAAATGTTGTTTGGTGTTAAGAGGTAATATCCACAATATGGAAATACCTTTCCGTCGGTAAGACGGTAGTAATACATTTAGAATAGCCTCTTTTTGAAAATGAAATTGAAAGGAAGTTTGTCAATTGTGAAATGGGCAAAGACTGAGAGGTCTTCATGCCTTTCCATAGTGACAATTGCTTAAGGTTGTATTGCATTTTTAATTGGGGATAAGGGATTAACTTTTTAAAATCGGTTTAACAGTAACTGCTATAAGTAACAAAAGTATAAAAAAAATACATGCAGCGCATGGTTTTACCCCAGAATTTGTGGTTTTATGTTAAGAAAATTCCTCCTATAATATTTGATTTATTAAGTCGTCTGCTGACCTTCAGCAATTTAAGAAATAAAAAGATGGAACGAACTGGAATCAAAACCTTAAATCATCCTCAACAACAAGAGGGATTAATATATAAAAAAAAGCGCTAATGTCAGCGCTTTTGAAATCAATGCTTCCTTCCTTAGGAAATGAATTTCATGTCCAGGATCAGTGTTTCATATTAAAAAAAATATTATCAGAAAAAATACAATAATTGGTTTTATCCGGAACTTTTACACATCAAAAAATCCCGGGTACGACACTCTGTCAACCCGGGATACCAGCTTTCTTATTTTCCGTTAAGGGAAATCTTATCCTTTATTTCCTTCAGGTGATTATTGAAGAATTGCATTTCCAAAACCAAAGGAGCCAGCGGATTTTGTTCACCGGTACCGTGAAGCATTTTGCCTTTATTGAAGGTTTCTAAAATGTTGTGCCACCTGTCTGCCTCCTCCTTACTTTGCCACCCCAGCATCATTTTAAATTTTAACAAATTGGCCTCTCCATCTGAACTCAATGTCTGACCTTCGGAAACATAATGTGATAAAATCAATTCCTTTAATTCCTCCTCATTCATCAAAGGAGATAACTTTTCGGTCAATTTATTCATATTTCTGTAGGACCCCTGCAACTTAAAGGCAGGCTCTTCCCGATAGGCTTCCGTTATCATCGCCGATCGAATATATTCCCTGTTTACAGCCAATACTACATCCCTTACTTCAAGCATTTTCTTGAGCACCTTCAGAGCATCATCCAATGCTTCAGCAGAATGATCTGATTCAAATTCAACCCCGGACTCATCCCCTGTTTCTGCCAAGCGGATCAAGGTTTCCATATCCCGGGTACTCTTCCTGGCAATCTCCTGCAGAAAGGCACTGGAAGTAACTGCGTTTTCGAGATAACTCAACCGAAAAACATCCTCTGCATTACCAGCCATATCTCCAAGGTTGTAAACATCAGAACGGTTAGCTAACATGTCAGGTACCTGAAACTGCTCACCGGACTCCGTGTATGGATTTCCGGCCATAACCACACAAACCCGTTTTCCACGAAGGTCATAAGTTTTACTTTGCCCCCGCCAAACTCCTTCTACCTTACGCTGAGCATCACAAAGAGAGATAAACTTCTGCAACAACTCCGGATTACAATGCTGAATATCATCGAGATAGATCATGACATTGTCCCCCATTTCAAAAGCAAGGTTTAACTTTTGTAACTCTTGTTTCGAGGCTCTGTCCCGGGCCGCATCAGGATCAAGTGAAGTTACATGATGACCAATAGACGGACCATTGATTTTCATAAAGGCCAGACCAAGTCGATCCGCCACATATTCCATTAAGGTCGTTTTTCCGTATCCCGGTGGAGAAATGAGCAACAACATTCCCATCCTGTCAGTCCTTGAGCTTTCACCTGCCGTTCCCATTTGTTTGGCCAGGTTGTCACCAAACAAAGGAAGGTAAATCCTGTCAATCAACTGGTTCCTTACAAAAGTGGACAATACCTGAGGCTTAAATTCTTCGAGCCTTAATTCCTTACGGAAACCATCAGACACCTTTCTTTTGTTTTCCTGAAAACTCCTGAATAAAGGAACAACGGAATCCTCATAATTCCTCATTTTGTCAACGAACCTATGAAAGTCAAAATCGTAGGAACCATCCTGTATCAAACCATGCTCTCCCCGAAGGTTTTTTATTTCAAAACGGGAGGCCACATCCACTACCCTTTCCTCGGCCTTCTGACCAAAATACAATAATGCCGTTATTTCATCCAGATAGAACATCATATCATCCAACTGCTCCTGATCCAGGAATGACTGGCCCCATTGCCGAATGGCCAAAAACTTCTGCTCCGGATTTCCATCCAGTGATTTTATAGCCTCAGAAAAGCGGGACTTAACCCTTTGTTGCTTTAAATAGGTTTCAAACCTTTTCGTCAGATCAACCGCCGCCTGGCTTTTTACATAATCATCCTGACAACACAGTTCCCTGAAAAGATATTCCGCCATTTGCTCTGTAGATACCTCCACTGGAAAATCATGCTCTGCAGAAACCATTGTCAAAAGAACTGACAGGTCATTTTTCAACTCATCAAAAGCGGTACTATCCGGAAAAACGGATAAAACCTGACCTGCATTCTTAAGTTGCTTTTCAATGGTGATCTTCTTAGGGTCCAGGCACAATTCTTCCCAAAAAAACCTTGCAAGAGCTCTGGTACCTGGATTAAAGGTTAAAAGTCCCATCTCTCTTTCCAGGAGGATCAAATGTTCCAGTATCACGCGACCATCTTCATCGTGTACTCCTTTGGTGTAACCTTCTTCAAATTTTGAGGAGGCCTGTTGTTTCACCCAGTTCGTCAATGCTTCTTCCTCCTCAGGACGATTTTTCCCCTTGGTGAACAATTGCCAGGCCAGATATTCCGAACGATAAATATTTTGATTCTCGGAAACGAGTTCCTGATTCCATACGGATGCTGATGTTTCCAATATTTCTGACTCTATGGTTTGATAGAAATCAGTTCCCGTCAAATGGAAATTTAACACTTTATCCTTTATAACAGTGGTCAGCTCCAATGGCTGAACATTTACATTGAAGTGGTGCTGCCCCAGTTTGATGACATTCTCTCCTTCGACAAAAAGGTCCTGCTTGTCCCTCAATTGACGAACAGCATCCTCGCGGGCAGCATTGAGTTTGTTTTGAAGAGCATCGGCTTTTCCGCTGCTATCCATTTCATGCAACTGCCGAATCAGGTCTCTTACCTTATCGATCATCAGGTCGCTGGCAAAGAAACCATTGATTTCCTCCATTTGCCGAAATCCCGCAACACGATTTCCTACAGCGACCAAAATTCGTTCTCCCGCATTTTCCAAAGCGGCGATGCGTTTACTTTTCTTTTCGACAATACTTTTTTTCCTGCCTTCAAAAGCATTAAAAACAGTTTCCCTTTTTTCGGATAAAATGGTCACAAAGGCATCGAACTCAGCAAACTTACTTTCGAGTTCTTCCAGCTGCACCATGAGTTTACTCAAATACTCATCACACTTTTCCTCTGAATCGGCCAGGTCCAGGTAATTGATAATCCCCTGCTCCAGTAACTGCAACTGGGCGTTGAATTCTGCTGAGGACTCCGTCCGCATCAGCCCTTTTCGCTTCTGACGCACAGCCACTCTGAAGTGATTGATATCTGCAAAGAGTGCTGAAATGCTGTCAATGATCTTAGTGGTCTGTGTTGCATCGCTGATTTTAAGATTACCTACGATGTCAATAAGCATTTCCAGGTTTCCTGAGAGCTGATCAATCCCTTCCAGCAACTCATCCGCCTGGGCAACCGTTTCTATTTTTTTTATACCATCCTCTAAAATTGAAACTTCCTTTTTATAAGGTGTCAGCGCTTCTTCCTGCAAAAGAAATTCCACGCAGGATTCAGAGAGTTTTTCGTTTTGTACACGAATCTCTTCTTCCATGGTATCAATAATCTCCGCATCGGCATATCTCAACGTCCTTAATCCAATGATCCTGGCTCTCATCGTTCGCAAATCAGCCAGGAAACTTACGTATTGGGTAATATCTGAAAATGAGGTTAATTGAATTTCCCGGATTAATTTCTCGGTCAGCTCTTTGGACTCCCCAATAGACTCCGCAGTATTCGTTTGTACCTTATTCTTTTTTTCAAACTCTTCTATTGCCGTATTCGCGATCTCCCTGACCTGCAGCAAAGACTGATCCAGTTGAAAAGCCTCTTCATTTCCGAGCCAGTAATAGGCGTCCAGCACCTCCCCTGCTTTGGAGGTAATATCATCGTAAAGTCCAAGGTAGCTGTCTTGTTTTTGACATAGAGATAGCAGTTCATGAACATCAGCCATAGCCCTGACGATATCCTTATTCCCTACTTTGAAGAGAAAATTACCGTTCTTACCAGCCAAACTTTGCTCACCTTTGGTAAAAGGAGTTTGCCAGATCTGAATGGTGTGATGTTTAACCGCTTCGGCCTCTGCCTTAAAATAACACAACTCACCATCGGGAAATAAAGTATATCCGTTACATAAAATAGGCGTACTCACTTCCCTGGTGATCAAATTGTAATGCAAAAGAACATAAGTTCCCTTTTCCACATTATAAAACACATACAGGAAATCCTCTCCGTTCGAAGAAGTGATCCTGCGTTCGAATTTTTTCTTTTGGATGGGAGCTTCGAAAATTTTGTTTTCACCTGTTTGCAAATAGTACCCGTTGGCGAAAATGAGCCCCTGATCCTCCGGCAGCAAAACGCCACTATCCTCAAGAGCATTGACACGGGTTACCTCCTGGTTCTTATCATTAAAAATGAAAAATCGAGCTGCCTCCTGATAGGGTTTGATCTTTAGGGCGATAAGATTTCCCAAATCTGCAAAATGAAACTCTCCATCATCGAGCGTTTGATCTTCAAATTCGACGGTCTCACTATAGATACCCATTCCACTGCCGGTATTATCTTCCACCTTAATTGTAAGATCTCCACCAACGGTTTCCACAAAACACCTATCCAAAATGGAAACATGAGGATGGCGTCCGTTGCGCTGCATATCTCTGCCTGCTTCCACCCAACGGAATTCAAACTGCTCAGGGAAACGCACTTCCTGCTCAGAGCGAGCATCTATATACTTCAGGTCATCATCCAGAATGAGCCATTTGAAAGCCTTTATGTCTTCTGACTTATCGGACACCTGGAACACCATATATAAATAGGTGTCCAGACGAACAAATCTGGAGAATATGGCACTTTTATAATAGCGATAAAGATTTTTAAAATCAGTCCGGAATTTTTCATCATCGATCAGCCCCATTCCGGTTTGGTGAAACCCATGGTCCTTAAATTCATAAATACTGAAAACATCCTGAAGGTTGATGCCTTTTCTTAGGCCGATGTGTACATTATATCCAAAGATGCAATGCTGTCCAATCGCTTCAATATCTCTGGCTGTGCAATAGTGTTCCGTATGAATACGGTCCGATGCTATGAGGGTAGTTTCAATATTGCCAAATACCTGCCGGCGGGCCTGGTTGAGATTCTGCAGGCGGTTCCGGAGGTCAGCGGATTGCTGATCCAGGCGGTTCCTGATGATCTCGTAGGTTCCGGTTTCGAGTTGTTGGTTTGTGGACATGGGTATGATTGATAATTTTGAATTAATGTTTGAGTTTGGACTGGGTGAGGCCGCAGAGTTTAACCGCAATGGAAGGAACTGACATCCCGAATGAGATTCTAAATCGAATGCACACGTAGTGTCGGGAGGGCGCAAGGGAATGCAATGGTCGCAAGGACCAAACTCCCTTTAAATAGGCTTTCAGGCAAGGTAGATTGCTCTACCTTGCCCTGCCAAGTCTACACCTGTCTGTCAAACTATTATAAGAGATCTTCTACTTCCGTATCACCGAGGTTCAGTTCATTGGTCTTGTCGATCAACTGCTGAATTACGGGTTGCTGCTGCTGGCCGGCTTTTTTCTGCATTTGCAGTAAAAGGGTCATCAGGGTTAGGTTTCTGATATCACTGTAGGATACACCAAGACTTCCCAGCATATTTTTGAGTTGCGATGCCAGTCCACCGTTGTTGAAGCTGTTGCCGTTGAGCAATTTGCCCTTCACCTCATTGAGAACAGTTGAGTTACTTACAAATCCATCGATAGCCTTGCCTCCACTTACGGCACTCATGATATTACTGACAAAGGTCTGCTCACCTCCAATAATATCGATATTGGCTTTCTTAAAGGCTTCACCGAGCACTCCTGCCTGAGCCTGGGAAATATCCCTTTGAGTTTCAATACTCGCCAGGGCAATTTCTTTCTCCTGCTCAAGGCGCAGACGGAACTCTTCGTGTTCCTTGCTGGTGCCTTCAAGGTTCTTGAGTGCTTTGGCTTTTTCAGCCACCCCTTTGGCTTCGGCCAACATCTTTTCTTCGAGAATTGATGCTTCAGCCTTGCCTTTTTCATGCAGTACTTCAGCCTCCATCTGCCCCTGCTTACGCAAAGCTTCTGTTTTGGCGGTAATACCTGCTGCTTCAGCTTCAGCTTTTTTCTCAATAACCACAGCCTCAAGCAATCCTTCTCTTTCTTTAGCTTTAGCCTTTGCTTCAATAACCTGAGCTTCTGACATACCGAGTGCAGCTTCTTCAGCAGCTTTTGCCTCAGCGCTGATCTTTCTAGCTTCCGCTTCTTTCTCGGCAGCGTTTTTGGTTGCCTCTGCATCGATGAGTAATGTCTCAGCATTAACTTCTGCAGCCAACTTGGTAGCTTCCGCCTCTTTCAGTTTTTCAATCAGATTGGACTCTCCGGTTTCCTCCGCTTTTATCACCGCTACATGCTTCGCACGATTCGCGGTTGCCAGTTCGCGTGTGTCCTTGATCTTCTCTTCTTCTTCAACAGTTTTCTTCTCTACCATGATCCTGTCGCGAATCACATCCTGGATGTTCTTACGCTCCTGTTCGATAGCTCTTTGCTTCTCAATTTCCGCAAGAGCGATGATGCGCTCGCGTTCCGTTTGTTCCAGGGCGCGATCTTTCTCCACTCTTTCTGATTCGACCGCCTGGGCGCGTTCCTTATTTTTTGTCGCAATGACCACCTGGCGCATTTTCTGCTCTTCGGCGATGGCCAGTTCTTCTTCAGTTTTGATTCTTACCATTTCAGAAATAAGCCGCTGCTCTTCCTGGGTTTTGGCAATATCTGCTCCTTCCCTTGCCTTGATATTGGCGACCTCTCTTTTCTGACGTTCCTCTTTTTCCGCTAATTGACGTTCATATTCAAGGATGGCCTCACGAGCTTCCACGTTTTGTTCCTTAATGGTTTTCTCTTCCTCTCTGCGAATGAAGTTAGCCTTCACTTTCTGGGCAGCTGTCAATTCAATGATCTTCTTGATACCCTGGGCATCAAGGATATTGTTCTCGCTGAGAAACTGTACAGGAGTTTGCTCGAGATAATCAATCGCACAATCATCCAGCGCATAACCATTCAGGTCGGAACCTATGGTTTTGAGAATTTCCTGCTTGAAATTTTCCCGATTATCGTAAAGCTCTTCAAAATCGAAGCGTTTCCCCACGGTTTTAAGGGCTTCTGAGAATTTGGCTTCAAAAAGGTTAAAAAGGGTCTGTGGATCAGAAGCACGG
>QQUB01000720.1 GCA_008501835.1 Bacteroidota bacterium | reverse complement strand
GAGTTTCGCGGAGAAAAACAAACAAAACTGCGGCCCTCAGCGCTTCTTCGCGGTCCTCCCGACATTTCATGTACGGGATGGATCATCTGCGGTATAGCCCAATTGTTTCGCTTCAGGAAAACATTTGATTTAAAGTAGTTCTGTTGTCCACGTACTCACCTTGAACTCTTTAAACATGAAACTTTGAACTTCCCTACGCTGATGTGATATTCCTTCTATTTACCATTCGATAAATCACAAACATCAACCCACTGGTTGAAATCATCAATGAAATTACCACAACCCCTAAGGTGGGAAAATTATTTATCATCCCATCTTCGGATTGAAATACTATCAATCCAGCTATCATGGCTGCCATACCTCCAATGGCCAGTTGCATTGCTGCATCAACAGCCATGAATGCACCTCGGTCTTCAACCTCAGGAACAATTGTTCCTAAAGTGGAAGATGAGATACTCCGAGCATTAATTCCAAGAAAGATTAGGGTATGAACGATGATAACTGTCCAAAGAGGATTTATTCCCAAGTTCGTATATATCGCTACCATCATTATTGCTATGAGAGTCCCTACCAAAAAAACATTTAGTGTTCCAAATTTATCTGTCAAACGACCAATAATGGGAGCAAATATGAAAGTAGCAACCCCGGCAATTCCATAAAGTAAAGGGAGGTCGCCAAGATCTACTCCAAGATTGTTAGTGCAAAATGCAGAGCTAAAGGTCATCAAAATAATATCCCCTGACACCAAAAATGTGTTGTTTAAAAACACTAATAAATAATTTCTATTGCTGATTATTTTTAAAGAATGATGCAATGGGTTGGCTTTTGCCGGTATTTGCAGATGTTTATCCACGGGCCTTATTTTCCAAAAAACAAGAAAAACTGCAATGATTCCTAAAAACAAAATCAACCCAAAAGCTACATGCCAATCCAACTCTGAAGCTAAGTAAAGCGCAAGTGGCAAACCGAAAATTTGACTACCTGCAGAAGCCATTTGTAGAATTCCCATAGCCCTTCCTCTTTGGGTTGTTTCAAATAAATCAGTTACGATGGCAAAACAAATAGGACCTATGACACCTCCGAATATTCCTGTTATAATCCTGGCAACAACCAGTGCCTGGAATGAAGGTGCAATTGAACAAAATAAAACACCCAGCAAAAAACCTGAGTAAAAAAATAAAAGCAATTTTTTCCGATCAAATTTGTCAGCATAACCTGATAATAAAATAGCAGTTATTCCTGCACTAATTGGATATGCAGACACAAGTAAACCAAACTGTTTGGTAGTGATTTCAAGTTTTGGAAGAAGGATTGCTGACAATGCGGACATAAGCATGAAGTCCAAAACTATAGTCAAAAAAACTAATGTAATGATAGCTACTAAAAGAAATTGATAGGGTGTGAATTTGGGCTTAGTTTCGCCTTTCATAGGTGTTCTATTTTTTTTGGGTATTCACCCATTTTCTTGGAGTCATTCCTTCCATCTTTTTAAAAAAAACATTGAATACCGTTTTGGAATTAAAGCCACTTTCATAGGCTAAACCCAAAAGAGTAAGGTGACTGTTATTGGGGTTTAATGCTTTTTCTTTGAAAGTTATTAATCGGAAGGTATTAATATATTCATTAAAATTCTTACCAATATGTTCATTGAGCAGCCATGATAATTTATTAGAACTCAATTCCAGTTTTTCTGCTAAATGCCTTAATGAAATTGAAGGGTCTTTATATATTTCATCTACTTTCATTAGCTCATCTAATTTTTCTAAATAGTTTTCTATTTCATTTTTACTTAACATTGAAGTACTAATGAAAGTGGTTTGAGCTATGTTTACAGGTTCAAGAAAATGCTTGTTTTCTATAGATGGGGGAAAATTCATTTGGGCATAAATTTCTTTAAACCGGGCATTATCCCGGAGGTTATCCCAGACCCAATAATTCTTCAAGGTCACCATCATTATGGAGTGTTCTTTGTACGCTTTGTCTAACCAGTAAATGGCTTCATTAGGCATATTTAAGAGGGAATATAATATTGCCGGATCAGAGGAGTCCATGTATTTCGACTTTTTTATAACAGCCAAGACCTCTTCTTTCTTACCCATGAGTATTTTTACCACTAATAAATCTAAGTTAGCAAGTCCTTGACCACCTGTAAGTCCAAGTGCCCTATTGATGTCAATTAACGCTTCGTTATATTTTCCTAAATACCCCAAGGCTAAACCTCGATAACGAATTGCCTCTGCATAAATAGAGTCAATTTCTAAGGCTTTATTAAATGCTGCTATTGCCTCTTCAAAACTCCGGGCAAAATAATAGATCAAGCCCAATTGCCAATGTGTATGAACATCAAGAGGGTCTGTTTCAGTCAACCTTTTGGCTACTTGAATCGCCTGTTCAAAATCCTCCTTGATAAATATATAATAATAGGAAATGAATTCATTTTGGTCAGATAGTCCATATTTTATTGCCTTATCGTATTCTATCAGGGCAGCGTCCCAATTCCAATCCGAGAACAGTTTGATATAAGCAAGCATCATATGTGCCTGTGCATTTTCTGCATTTAATTCGATGGCTTTTTTAGCGGCATTTCTTGCTAAGTCATTCCCTTCTTTAGAGGGTAACATATTGAGGCTCGCAGCCTGAATATATGCTTCTCCCAAAAATGCATAGGCATCTGCATAGTTCGGGTCAACTTTAATGGCACCTTTGAAGAAATTCATTGCTTTTGTAATGTCATCAAAGTCTTTCCTTTTTAGATGATAACTCCCTTTCAACCATAAATCATAAGCCTCGATACTTTGAGTTGGAATAGCGTTGGGAAAAGACGGAATTTCGAAATGGCCAAAATTTTCACGGATCTGGTCCGCAATGAGCAAACTGATTTCATCCTGCAAGGCAAAAATATCCTCCAGCTCCCGGTCGAAATTCTTTGACCAGAAGTGAGTGCCGTCATTAGCACTGATTAACTGCGCTGTAATACGAACCCTGTTTTTGGCTTTCCTGATGCTCCCCTCCAAAATAGTACTT
>QQUB01000251.1 GCA_008501835.1 Bacteroidota bacterium | reverse complement strand
AAAAACACCTCTACATTTACAATGGATGAAGGACATATGGTCTTTACCCAACCAGCCGGAATGAGTATTTACGATCAGGTATTTTCCTTTGGAAGCTTGCTCCCGGGAGGTACCACTCCGATCAGTTTTAATATTGGTCCTCCGGCTCTTGCCGGCGATTCTGTTTGTCTTACAATGGCTTTACACGAAGTAGGAGATGGTGAATTACACACCAATTGCTGTAATATCGAGTACTGTTTTGTATTGCCGGACTGTGAATCGGATGGTCCTGAACCATATATAACCTTGCGGGTTGCTCCTAATCCAAACAAGGGGAATTTTGGCCTCGAGATTCCTTTAAGTACGGTAAGTGAGGTAAAATTCAGGCTATTTGACATTAATAACAGAACTATTCGTGATTGGAAAACGGAATCTGTTAGACCAGGAGACTTATATCCGGTTGATATTAGCATGTATCCTCGTGGTGTTTACTTGTTGGAAGTAAAAACAGATGAGGATCGGTGGGTTGAGCGAATTGTGATACAATAAAAACACGGTCGTTCCGGATGCGTTCTCAGAGCGTTCCGGAGCGATTTTTTACTTGGAAATAAATTTCAAAATTATGGTTTTAACTCATTGCTGCTATTTTTGAGAAAAACACCTGAAATAGAGCAAAATGTAATTTAAATTTAATTTATCCCTGCACCTTTTTTCTTTTCACAATATTTCTTACCTTTGCGCCCGCTATAACTGATATTATTAATCACTAATGGTAAAAAATCATGGCAGTTTATTTAACTAAAGAGAAGAAAGAAGAAATCTTCAAGGAGTACGGTGGCTCCGAAAAGAACACCGGATCAACAGAAGCGCAGATCGCTCTGTTCACTTACAGGATAAAGATGTTATCCGAACATTTGCAGAGAAATAAAAAAGATCACTCCTGCAGACGTACTTTGTTGTCATTGGTAGGAAAGCGTAAAAGCTTGCTTCAGTATCTGATGAAAAAAGATATTCAGAAGTATCGTGATCTGATCCAGAAACTTGGTATACGTAAATAAAAATTTCGGGGAAGTGTTTATTTTTAAATACTTCCCCGTTCTGTTTTTAACCCTTTGATTGCCAGAATGAAAAAAAGAAACTTTTGTCCGGCCCCGGAAAAAGTTGAACGCCATTACTTTCCTGAGTATTTCTGAATTGTTGGCAAAGAAAAGGCAATATGCGGCATAGAGAAAGAATTATGTCGCCGATAAAAAAGAAAAAGTAGAATAATCATATTTAAACCAGAAAAGGCACCAAGCTATTTTCGCCGAATTGTTAGCAAATTTTAGCACCTAGTCTAAATCAGAAATTCATTTCCAGTTTTCCTATTGCTATTGCTGATCGAACCAGGTAAAAAAGAGGTTCCGGTGGAAACCTTTTCTACAAATCAATCTAATTTAAAATGGGACAAAAGATTCCAATTTCAACTTCCTTTAATTTGCCTGATGGCAGGGAGGTAACTATTGAAACCGGTAAATTGGCCACCCAGGCTGACGGTTCTGTTGTTGTTCGTTTAGGCAACACTATGCTTTTTGCTTCTGTTGTATCCGCTAAAGAGGCCAGAGAAGGACAGTCCTTCTTCCCGCTTTCTGTGGATTATCAGGAGAAATTTGCTGCTGCAGGACGTATTCCCGGTAATTTTTTCAAAAGAGAAGCGCGTTTATCTGATTACGAAGTATTGATCTGCCGTCTTGTGGATAGAGCTATCCGTCCATTATTCCCGGATGGGTATATGAACGAGACACAGGTGATCATCAATTTAATCTCAGGTGACGAGGAAACTATGCCAGATGCTCTTGCTGCATTGGCTGCTTCTGCCGCTTTATCTGTTTCAAACATTAATTTTGGCGGACCTATCTCAGAAGTGCGTGTAGCCAGAATTGACGGAGAATACGTAATAAACCCAACTCGTTCAGCTATTGCGAATGCTGACCTGGACATCATTGTAGCTGCTACGATGGATGATGTGATGATGGTGGAAGGTGAGATGAAAGAAGTACAGGAAAAAGATCTGGTAGATGCCATTAAAGTGGGACATGAGGCCATTAAGGTTCAATGTCAGGCACAACTTGATCTCGCAGAGAAGGTAGGCGAAAAAGCTACCGTAAAAAGAGAGATCGAACCACTACCTGAAAATGAAGAATTAAAAGCTCGAATTAAAGAGTTGGTTTCAGATAAAATTCTGGAGGTTTCCAAAGCATTTTTGCCAAAGCACGAAAGAAAAGACCGCTTGTCAGAAATTAAGGATGCTGCTCTGGAAACCCTGCTCGAAGAGAAGGGAGAGGAGTATATGGAGGAAAACGATGCAATTGCTGCACGTTACCTCGATAAGATCAAAAAGGATGTTATCAGAAATATGGTGCTTGATGATAGTATTCGTCTTGACGGCCGTAAACTTGATGAGGTTCGTCCTATCTGGACAGAAATTGATTATTTGCCTGCTGCTCACGGTTCTGCTATCTTTAACAGAGGTGAAACTCAGGCTATTACTTCGCTGACCCTGGGGACAAAGCTGGATTCTCAGATGATTGATAACGCACTTGAGAATTATTACGAGAAATTCATCCTTCATTACAACTTCCCTGCATTCTCTGTTGGGGAAGTTCGCCCGATGAGAGGACCTGGCCGTAGAGAGGTTGGACACGCAAATCTTGCTGGTCGTTCCTTGAAGCAGGTATTGCCAGAGGATACTCCTTATACCATCCGTATCGTTTCAGATATTCTGGAATCAAACGGTTCTTCTTCCATGGCAACTGTTTGTGCCGGATCATTGGCATTGATGGATGCCGGAATTCAGATCAAATCTGCTGTTTCCGGTATTGCGATGGGAATGATCGCCGAAGGTGACCGAAGTGCGATCCTCACCGATATCCTCGGTGGTGAGGGTGCTTTGGGAGATATGGATTTCAAAGTTACAGGAACTGCAAACGGACACACTGCCTGCCAGGTCGATATCAAGATCGATGCTCTGCCTTATGAATAGCTTGAAAAAGCGCTTGACCAGGCA
>QQUB01000576.1 GCA_008501835.1 Bacteroidota bacterium | reverse complement strand
GGAAAAAGCGCAAGATCGTTGTGGGGCACTGGGAGAGGGAAAAGGTTAGACAGCAAATTGGCGTATGGGTAAGAGTTGCCCTGGGATGGGATGAGTTGCAGAATTTAAAAGTTGCCCGGATCGGGGATAATATGCGGGAAGTGGCCGTAACGGAAGGGGACAAGGTGGCAGCCCAGATAAAATTTGGATTTTCGGTAAATGGATACGATACTTCAGATGTGATGAAGTTCGTAGATGCAGTTGATCAGTCTGATCTCAATCTGTTGCTGGAACAATATGAATCAGAGTATTCACTTACCTCTTCATTACAAAAGGGAGGAGACAAGCGAAATTCCCTGGTAGAGGCCGCGCGGATCGAACTTGGCCTGAGAGGTTTTCTAAAGGACGGAGGGTTTAAGGCCTTTACAGATACCTTTGAAAACCTGGGCAAATTCCGGCAATTACCCGGGATCGCAGTTCAACGATTGATGGCGGATGGTTATGGATTTGGTGCAGAAGGAGACTGGAAGACTTCCGCTATTTTGAGAGCAATGAAAGTAATGGCAAAAGGACTGGAAGGAGGAACTTCCTTCATGGAGGATTATACCTATCATTTCAAACCTGACCGCTCCTATGTATTAGGTTCTCACATGTTGGAAATTTGTCCAAGTATAGCTGAAGGTCAACCATCCTGCGAAGTGCATCCATTGGGTATCGGCGGAAAAGAAGATCCTGTAAGACTCGTGTTCAATTCCCCTGCGGGCCCATCTTTAAATGCTTCTCTTATCGATATGGGCAATCGTTTCCGGTTGCTTGTCAATGAAGTGGAAGCGGTAAAACCGGAAGCTGATCTGCCCAATCTTCCAGTAGCAAGGGTTTTGTGGGATGCCAAACCAAATCTGGAGGATGCGGCTACCGCATGGATACTTGCAGGAGGAGCGCATCATACTGTATTCACGCAGTCATTGACCACCGAATATATGGAAGATTTTGCAGATATGGCAGGGATTGAATTACTGGTTATTGATGAGCATACAAAGATCAGGGATTTCAAAAATCTGATCAATTCAAATGAAGTGTATCACCATTTGTTTCAACATGGGATGTAACCCTAATAAAACTTATAAATTATGAGCTTAATTATAAAGATCTTTTTTGGCTTCCTGGGACTGGTTGTAATAATTGGACTGACCCAGTGCAAAACAGAAAAATCTGTAGATTCCGGGGAAACTACACCAACAGAACCTGGGGTAAGTTTTGAGAAAAGTGCTTACGGAACGACTCAGGAGGGAGAGCCCGTGGATATGTATTCCCTAAAAAATGCTCAGGGAATGCAGGTTGATGTCATTACGTATGGAGGGATTATTACCTCCTGGACCGCTCCTGACAAAAACGGCGCATATGAAAATGTCGTCTTGGGATATGATTCCCTGTCACAATATATCGCCGGTAATCCATACTTTGGAGCGCTCATCGGAAGATTCGGTAATCGTATTGCAAAAGGAAAATTCTCCATTGATGGTACGGAATATAGCCTTGCAACTAATGACGGTCCAAATCATCTGCATGGAGGAGTGAAAGGGTACGATAAAGTAATCTGGACAGCTGCTGAACCTGTTGTTGACAGTAATGCGGTGTCGCTAAAATTGAGTTACCTGAGTAAAGACATGGAAGAAGGGTATCCCGGAAATCTCAAAATTGATGTGACTTACACTTTAAATGCAGACAATAGTCTGGATGTACTATATGAGGCCACAACTGATAAAGCCACCATTGTCAACCTGACTCAGCATTCTTATTTTAATCTGACAGGAGATTTTACCAAAACCATCCTGGATCATGAGATCGTTCTGAATGCAGACCATTTTCTGCCGGTCGACGCTACGCTGATTCCTACCGGCGAATTGATGGACGTAGCCGGAACACCTTTCGATTTTCGTTTGCCAAAAACGATTGGAAAAGAGATTGTTGCCGAACATGATCAGTTAACAAAAGGACTGGGATATGATCATTGCTGGGTATTGAATAGTCAGGATGTTGGCGACAGATTGGTGGCCAGCGCTTATGATCCGGGAAGCGGAAGGTTCCTGGAAATCTGGTCCGATGAACCTGCTATTCAGTTTTATTCGGGAAATTTCCTTGACGGAACCCTGCCGATGAAAGGAGGTGAAGGGACCTATGCTCATCGTACCGGTTTTTGTCTTGAAACACAGCATTATCCGGATTCTCCTAATCAACCTGACTTTCCTCCCGTTAGGCTGGATCCGGGAGATAAGTATGTTTCTTATACGTCATTCAAATTTTCAACCAAATAGAAAAGTGATAAGGTAGTAATTGATACTTAATTTGATTTGAATTAAACGATGTGTCGGGAGGATGAAAAATGTTCATCCTCCTGTTTTTTATTGCACCTTTAATACGAACCCACCCCTGGCTTTCATCTTAATCTCCAAAAATTCTTCAGGCTGAAGGGTTACTTGTCTGGACATAAAATAGCCTTCCTCTGCATCTGTTATTAAAAGTCCTTGACCCTCGCCGATAAAGGAAAGGTCCAGTTGGTAAGTACCCGGCGTTTCTTCCGCATTTATTCCGACAATGTGCCATGTTGTTCCTTTTTGCCTTGCCATGATGATAAACTTGCCGGGAAGGCCGTCTATAAACTTCGAGTCATCCCAGTCTACCGGAATATCCCTAAGGTAATCAACAACATAATCAGGCATTTTGGCCATACCTTCAGGAATCTCGGCGATATGTTGTATGCCGGAAAGAAACAGAACAGGTAAGGCCAGGTCAAATGCAGCGGAGGTCCTTTTCTCAATATTGGGAATGGAGTCCAGCACCATTGGAGTGAAGTCCATTGGGTCAAAGGCATTTCTTGCGAAGGGCAGAACAGTACAGTGGGCAGGGGCCAGGTCAGCATTCTCTTGAACGAAAGTAATGAACTCTTCCCCTTTTACGGATTCCATGGTCATCAGGTTCGGGTAGGTTCTGTGCCACCCTCGGGGTAGTGTCGCCCCATGGAAATTGATCAGGTACCCATATTCCAGCGCATCCG
>QQUB01000306.1:5221-11954 GCA_008501835.1 Bacteroidota bacterium | reverse complement strand
TAAAGAAAAACTACTGTGAGCTATGTGCCTATGTGTTAAAAATTCGAACCACATAGTCATATAGGGCATAAAGAAAAACTACTGTGAGCTATGTGCCTATGTGTTAAAAATTCGAACCACATAGTCACATAAGGCATAAAGAAGAACTACTGTGAGCTATGTGCCTATGTGTTAAATACCCTGAAAAAATGTCACGTTTGCCCATCTTTTGGATTATATATATGTAAGCATTTTATTTAATCACAAAAGAAAACCTTATGAAAATTACAAAACAATACCTTGATGATTTAACGTTTAAAGTTATTGGAGCAGCCATTGAAGTACATAAAACCTTAGGTCCAGGGTTGCTAGAAAGTGTTTATGAACGAGCTCTAAAATTTTAATTGGAAAAGTTAAGGTTGAATTTTAAAACACAGCAATATATTCCTCTTTATTACAAAGGAATTGATTTAGGTACTGGGTTGCGGTTTGATATTTTAGTTGAAGATTTAATCGTTGTGGAGCTAAAAGCCGTTGATTATTTGTTGCCTGTTTTTGATGCACAGTTATTGACTTATATGAAGTTGTTGGAAAAGCCCAAAGGCATATTGATCAATTTCAATTGTACCAATATTTATTACGAAGGTCAAAAAACAATGGTTAATAACTTTTTTGAATTATTACCCCAAAATTGAAAGATTACAATAAGACAATCAATGAGATTTATTCTTCTGTTTTTAACGGTTTTTAGTTTTAGCCTGGTGCTCGCACAGGACAGTATCCTTGTGACTAAAAATTTCAAATTTGAAGATGGAATATATCTGAATTTCACTGCCTTCCAGGAAAATAATCCTGATCATGAATGGAAAGAAGTGACCAGTGAAGTATTTATCAATGGAGAGTCCTTTATTTCAAAGACAGAAGCATTTGTATTGAAAAAGGGGAAAGAAATTCCCTTCTCTGAAATTTGGGGATTTTCGTATAACGGGATTCCTTATATTCGCGTTCGGAATGAGGGAGAGTTTGCGACCTTCTCCGCACTAAGGGTTAGGGGAAAACTGTGTTATTTCACTTATGAAGAAAAAGTATCCGAATGGGTGGAAATTTCGGCCTATAATCCTGTCAACGGCCGACCTTTCCGAACGGGAAAAGTTGAAAGAGTCCATGACGTTCAAAGGGAGAAGATGTTGTTTTTCGAATCAGGAGAAATCAAGGATTTTAACCCTGCAAATTTTTTAGCTGTGGTAGAAGAATTCGACAAACCCCTATGGAATGCTTTATCTGAACTGACCGAAGAAGAAGCTCAGAAAAAGTTGTTTAAATCACTGCTGATCTTTGATGACCGGCATGAGGTATTTATCAAAAAATCAGGAACAACCAGTAACCAGTAACCAGCAACAACATGTACAGCATTTTTGCAAAAGAGATCAACGCATTTTTCAGTTCCCTGGTGGGATATATTGTGATCGGAGTCTTTCTAATCGTTTTGGGGTTGGTCATGTTTGTTTTTCCGGATACCAGTATCCTGAATTATAATTATGCATCTCTGGATCAATTGTTCGGAATCGCCCCTCAGATCTTTATGTTTTTGATCCCTGCGGTTACCATGCGGTCATTTGCTGAAGAGCAACAAACAGGAACCATTGAGTTATTGGCCACTCGTCCGTTAAGAGACCTCGACATTGTGCTGGGTAAGTTTTTTGCCAGCGTTGTATTAATCGTTTTCGCCCTTTTGCCCACACTTTTATATTATGTAACTGTATATCAATTGGGGTCTCCCAAAGGAAATCTGGATAGTGGGGCTATTTTAGGATCCTATATTGGATTGTTGTTTTTAGCTATGGCCTTTATTGCTATTGGCCTTTTTGCTTCCTCTCTCACCAAGAATCAGATCATTGCTTTCGTTTTATCTACCTTCCTGTGTTTTTTCCTGTATTCAGGCTTCAACTATATCAGTTTCATGCCTGGTTTTGTTGGAAGGATTGATGATGTCATTCAAATGATTGGAATAGATTATCATTATGATTCCATAAGTCGTGGAATTTTGGATACTCGTGATTTGATCTACTTCGTTTCCGTAATCGTTTTATTCATTTTTCTTACCAAAGTTTCCCTGGAAAGAAGGAAGTGGTAAAAAATCATTTCCAGGAATAGTTTGATTTTTGGTTGTTGAATTGGACAACTCCATTTGGATATGTCCTGAATTGTTCGTTTTTTAGCCGAAGATTAACACCATGTTAATAAACGTCTCTCCCAAGAAAATCCGGCCTCAAGACCAAACTTCCTAACTATTACCTAAATTATTAAACGATGGAGATTACTCGCATTTTTGACTTTCTGGATTATCAACAGCAAAATTATCCTTCAGATAAAGCAATGGCCAAAAAAGTGGATGGCCAATGGAAATATTACAGTACCCAGGACCTTATTGATCAATCCATGAAAATGGCCTCCGGGTTACTGGATCTTGGGGTTAAACAAGGAGACAAAGTAGCCATCACCAGTTATAAAAACCGCCCGGAATGGACTATCGCTGATATTGCCACTCAGATAATTGGGGCGATAAATGTACCGTTGTATCCTACCATCAGTCCTGGTGAATTTGAGTATATTCTCAATGATGCTGAAGTGTCCTATGCATTTGTAGGAGCTGATGACCTTTATGATAAAATGGCTACCGCAAAGGCCAATGTGCCTTCCCTTAAAGAGATCTATACCTTTGACAAACAAGAAGGCAGACCGTTTTGGGAAGATATGTGGTCGGAGGGCCATTTTGAACAGATTGAGCAAATAAAACAAAATATTAAACCAGAGGATGTTGCAACCATCATTTATACTTCTGGAACTACAGGGAACCCAAAGGGAGTAGTGTTGAAGCATAGTTCCATTGTTTTTGTGGTAATTGAATCCTGCATCATTTTACCTAAGCATTCTCAGGGAATGGATACATTGAGTTTCCTGCCCCTCTGTCATATATTTGAAAGAGCAGTTTCCTTCGCATACCTGTATAAGGGCATGAACTGTCATTTCACCGGAACAGATAACCTTGGTGGAGAAACCGGTGACCTCAGGACCGTTGCTCCTTATTTCTTCACAACGGTTCCAAGATTACTTGAAAAGGTGTATGAAGCCATTTATAACAAAGGTTTGGGACTTTCCGGAATCAAGAAGTTCTTGTTCTTCTGGGCACTGAGGATGACTGATGATTATGAATATGATAAGACCTATTCCGGTTGGGCTTCCGTAAAACGCAAGATTGCAGATAAACTTATATTCAGTAAGTGGAGAGAAGCATTAGGCGGGAATGTTCAGGGCATTGTAACTGGTGCAGCACCTTGCCCGCCCAATATCCTTAAAGTCTTTTCAGCAGCAGGTATTCCTGTACGGGAAGGGTATGGGCTTACTGAAACCGCACCAACCATTAGTGTCAATTATTTTGAACCTGGAGCTGCTATGATCGGTACGGTTGGACCTATCGTAAAAGGTGTAGAGGTGTTGATTGATGATAGCGATGGAAATTACCGGGAAGGAGAAGGCGAAATTCTGGCGAAAGGGCCAAACGTGATGGTCGGATATTATAAAAAGCCGGATGAGAATATGAGAGTGTTTAAAGAAATTGATGGTGAAACGTGGTTCTGTACAGGAGATGTAGGGAAACTGGTGAAAAACAAAGCAGGCCGCGATTTTCTGAAAATAACGGACCGGAAGAAAGAGCTCTTAAAAACCTCCGGTGGTAAATATGTTGCACCTGCCCCGATTGAAGGACGTTTTCGGGAATCCTTCCTGGTCGAACAGATTATGGTGGTTGGGAACAATAAAAAATTCGTTTCCGCACTGATCGTTCCGGCGGTTGAGGCGCTTAAGAGCTGGTGTGAAGATCATGAGGTGGAATGGACTTCTGTAGAAGAGGCCATCAAACATCCGAAGGTGGTTCAAAGGTATCAGTGGATATGCGAAAAGTATAACCCGGAATTCAGTAAAATTGAACAGATCAAAAAGTTTACACTTGTTCCTGATCAGTGGGAAGCAGTAAAAACGGATGGTTCAGATTCCGAATTGACACCAACCATGAAATTGAAGCGACGGGTTATTTTGGACAAGTTTGCCAAACAAATTGAAGAATTATACTCAGATTAAATGAATCTTATTAGTGATACTGTAACTAAGCCAACTCCGGCTATGTTGCAGGCAATGATGAGCGCAGAGGTGGGGGATGATGTTTTTGGCCAGGACCCCACCATAAATGCGCTGGAAGCAAAACTGGCCAAAATGTTCGGGAAAGAGGCGGCTGTTTTTTGCCCCTCCGGTACCATGACCAATCAAATAGCCATCAAGGTCCATACCCAGCCACTGGATGAAGTGCTTTGTGAGGAATCTTCTCATATATACCAGTATGAAGTTGGTGGTTATGCTTATAATTCGGGTATCGGTATTAACCTTATTCAGGGAGAATATGGAAAAATGACTGCTGATCAGGTTGAGGCGGCCATTAAGCCGGTTCATGACTGGTTACCATTGAGTAAGCTGGTGGTTTTGGAAAATACCTGTAATAAAGGAGGAGGGAGTTATTATAGCTGTGAAGAAGTAAAGCCCATCAGGGATCTATGTATCCGGCAAGGAATGAAATTACATTTGGACGGCGCCCGGATTTTTAATGCCTTGACAGAGACGAAGGAATCCACCCTGCAGGTAGGAGAATTGTTTGATAGTATTTCAGTATGCCTTTCAAAAGGATTGGGAGCCCCGGTTGGATCAGTACTGATAGGCGATGAAGACTTTGTTCGTCAGGCCAGGAGGGTTCGTAAGGTGATGGGCGGTGGAATGCGACAGGCTGGTTATCTGGCAGCTGCCTGTATCTATGCATTGGACAATCATGTTGAAAGGCTTGCTGAAGATCATGAGAGGGCAAAGAAGATTGGAGAATTACTCGAAAGTATGCCCTATGTAAAAGCTGTTAAGCCAGTTCATACCAATATCGTCATCTTTGATCTCGAAGGGGATCTGACGGCGGCAAAGTTTCTCGATGTAATTTCGGCGAAAGGTATCAGTGCAGCTCCTTTTGGGCCACAAACGGTCAGGTTTGTTACCCATCTGGATTACACAGAAGCCATGCTTGAAAAAACGCTAGAAATTTTGTCGGAACTGAAATTCTAGAAATTATTGCGATTTACGGCGGTTCATTTCATCCCTGATCTGAGCCGCTCGTTCATAATCCTCATTGGCAAGGACTTCCTCCAGCAGTTTCCCAAGGGCATCCTCAGAGTAGGAAGATAATGAGTCCTTGTCTTTTCTGGCCGGACGTTTTGGTTTTGGAGCCGGTTCCTGTTCTTCCCCATCAGTCTCAACTTCATCTATCAAGATACCAGCTGATTCAAGAATGAACTCATAAGTATAAATCGGACATTCAAATCTTACCGCCAGAGCAAGAGCATCGGAAGTTCTGGAATCTATTTCGAGGACCTCACCATCCTTTATGCAGATGAGTTTGGCATAAAAAATACCATCCATCAGGTTGTTAATGATGATCTCTTTAAGGTCAATATTAAATGTTTCCAGGGTGTTTTTAAATAAATCGTGGGTCAATGGCCGGCTTGGTACCATTTGTTCAAGAGCAACCGCGATAGCCTGAGCCTCAAAACTACCTATAACTATTGGTAGACGACGATCTCCATTCTGCTCTCCCAGGATCACTGCATAATTATTTGATTGGGTCACGCTGTGCGAAAGCGTTACTATATCTAAGCCTATTTTTCTCATTTCAATTTTTGTGTTTAAAAAAAGAACAGCTGTCTTTTCATATGAGTTTAATAACAAAAAAACTCCTCAAATCATAAATAGCCCCCAAAGATACAAAATCCCTGAATAACCTGCTAATGGATTTTGTTGGCCAGGTTTCGCTGTTAGATGGAGTTTTTATAAAACGGAAATAATTTGAAAAAGATTGAGTGTGATTGAAAAACCTTGAAAACTTTTCTGAAAACAACAACCTTAAACCACATCAGACTTTCGTCTTCGCTTCATCCCATAGAGCATCCATTTCTTCCAATGACATTTCTTTTAGTTCCTTTGTGGCATTTTCCTCAATGAATTCAAAGCGTTTTCTGAATTTATGATTGATCCTGTCCAAAGCTGTCTCCGGATCGATATTCTGAAACCTGGCATAATTGATGAGGGAAAACAGAACATCCCCAAATTCTTCTTCCTTTTTTTCCTGAGACATGTCTTTGTCCAGGGTTTCCTTAAATTCGGCCATTTCTTCCTGGACCTTTTCCCACACCTGTTCACTATTCTCCCATTCAAAACCGACTTGTGCTGTTTTATCCTGCATCCGGTAAGCCTTGATCATTGCAGGTAAGCCTTTAGGTACGCCGGAAAGAACAGATTTTTTGCCTTCTTTTAACTTCAATTGTTCCCAATTACGCTTGACCTCTTCTTCGTCTTTCACATTGATGTCTCCGTAAATATGTGGATGGCGTTTGATCAGCTTTTCGCAAACAGCATTGAGGGCATCTGCAATATCAAAAGCACCTTTTTCATCAGCTATCTTGGCATAAAAAACCATATGCAACATCAAGTCACCGATTTCTTCCTTGATTCCTTCCAGGTCTTCATGTAACAGTTCGTCAGCCAATTCATAAGCTTCCTCAATGGTGAGGTTTCGAAGGCTTTGAAATGTTTGTTTCCTGTCCCAGGGGCATTGTTCCCTCAAGTCATCCATGATGTTAAGCAGGCGTTCAAAAGCTTTTAATTTTTC
>QQUB01000306.1:0-5211 GCA_008501835.1 Bacteroidota bacterium | reverse complement strand
CGATTTTTTTATTGTAAACGGCTAATTATCAATATGGTTTTAGAGATTGAAAACTGTAAAAAAAATGACGATATAAAGCCCTTTTTACAAGGTTTATAGCTACATTTGCCCGCAAAAGTAAATCTATTTTACCAATAATTTGTTGTAATTCTCAGGAAGCGCTCAAATTTAAAATTGACTTAATTCAGGATTTATGGAATTCTTATATGTTCTTTTGGTGATTTTCGTGGTTTTCGGTATTTCCTTTGCATTGATAAACATCAGACATATCGTTGTTGGTGAAGAGTTTCGTGGCACTTGTGCTTCGGATAACCCAATGCTCAAAAATGAGATTGGAGAATGTACCGTATGTGGATCCAAGCCTGGAACTGCCTGTCAAAACGATAAAAAATAATAAAATACTCACCTGTTGGATTATTCCTAACCCTTACTTTGAAGCTTTTCAAGAACTATCCTGAAAAATACAGTTTTCGTTTTCTCTAAACAGAGTATTTTCAATTTATACTGTTTCAATTTGTCCGCAATTTGCTAATTCCCCTTGTATGGGTAAGGTTTATAAAACTTTGCATAGGGTACAGTTGTACTTGCCCCAAAGACAATTTCCTATGCAAAAACTACTGATTTTCCTTTTCCTGGCATTTTTGACCACTACCGAATTATTTTCTCAGGACAATGACTGGCGATATATCGTATCTTCTACGATTCCTCAAAATGGGGTTGAGGCAAAATTATTCAATAATCTTTATTCGCAACAAACTGGCCCTGGAGATGGGGTCCTGGATACCAGAGCATCTTATTTTACCTCGTTTTTAAGTTTTCTATACGGGGTGAATGATCGCTTCAATGCAGGGTTTGATGCCAGGTTTCGGGGTGTAAGAATAGATAATCTTCCATCTTCACCTTTTGATTTGTTTGCTTTTGAAAATGGTGACCATACCCGTTATGGAGTTACCACCATAGGGCCTAAGGTGAGAATTGCACCATTAGCCAGATTGCCAAAGTTTTCCATACAGTCAGCATTCTGGTTCCCAATTGGTGATCAGCTGACCGGTTCGGACAATGATCCGTTTATTGATTGGGACGGGGCATCCTGGTGGACCCAGTTCTTTAATGATTTTTCCATAGGGAATGATTTCGCTTTATTTACTGAGATCGATTTCTTCATTGAAGATTTAGGCAAGGACAGAACCAACAGGATCTCCACGCCGGTCACCGGAATTTTCAGTTATTTCCCGATAGAAAATGCACAGCTTTATGTATTGGGCGGATATTCTCCATACTGGCAGGAAAATTATGATTATTTCGTTCAGGCGGGGATAGGTGCAAAATACCAGTTTAATCCACAGTTTGAAATAGAATTATTATATACCTATTTTACGAATGGAGATCTACAGTTTGTGGGTGGCAAAGCTTCCACTTTTAATATTGGGTTCCGTTATTCCACGCCGAGATAATTAAAAGTATGCGGTCTTTATTAGTCCTTTTATTAATCCTTCTTTTTTTTGTTCCCGTTTGGGGGCAAGAGAACAGCCTGTTTTTTGGTGAAGTGAAATTTGAAGGACTGAAAAAGAATAAGGAATCATACCTCAGAAGATTTTTATCGATAGGAGAAGGGGAGCCCTTTGATTTTAACAAGGTCAGGGAAAGTGAACAACGGTTGAAAAATCTTTTTGGGATCACTCATATCCAGTTGTCTCTGGATACCATAGGAGCTGGCATAAATACTACGCTCCATATTGAAGAAGCGTTTACCGTTTTTCCGGAAATAAATTTTGGTAGGATAACGGGCAATTATTGGTACAGGATTGGGGCAAAAGATATCAATTGGCTTGGTCGTGGAATGCATTTAAGCGGGTATTATCAAAATATCGATTCCAGGCATAACTTCAATTTGTTTTTAAGAGTTCCTTACATTAATGGAAGCAAGTTTGGGGGGGCTGTAAGTTTGACGAAGTATGCTTCCGTTGAGCCACTTTACTTTGATCAGGGAGCCGTTATTTATTTGTATGATAATAACAGCTTTGCTTTATCAGGTATATATGAAATCAATTATGGACATGAAGTGGAATTTGGAGGAGCCTATTTTATTGAAAGTTACCAAAAAGCGCTGGACCAGTCATTAGAAAACCCTCCCGGGCCGGATGACTTCAAACAGCCAAAGCTTTTGTTGAAGGCAAGGCACGTTTTAAACAAGGTCAATTATTTCTATTTTTATCAATGGGGTTTTGATAATCAGACCAACCTGGAAACAGTATATAATATTGATGATCAGAACTATTTCTTTTTGTTTCTCAATGATACAAGGTTTTATAAAAGAGTTGGTAACCGGGGAAATTTAGCATTGAGGTTCCGAATCGGATTGTCGACAAACAGGAATACTCCTTTTGCGCCTTTTGTGGTTTCCAGCCATGTAAATATCCGTGGGGTAGGGAACCGGATCAATAGAGGAACGGGCTCATTGGTACTCAATGCAGAATACCGGCATACTATTTTTGATAAGGGTAATTTTGCCGGTCAGGTAGTGGCTTTTTCTGATGCAGGCACCTGGCGTCGCCCAGGAGGAGGATTAAACGATTTTGTAGATCCGAATATTTTTCGTCATTTTGTCGGGGGTGGTGTTAGAATCATTTATAAAAAAGCTTTTAATGCCATCATCAGAGCTGACTATGGTATTGACCTTTACAATTCAGAAATGCAAGGACTGGTAATTGGGTTTGGGCAATATTTTTAGGGGCATATGGTTTAAATAATAGTGAAAATCAAACATTGTCGTGAACCCCATAAAGCAGATGGTGTTAAAATATCTCATGAAGAATATAATTACCTTTTGCATATTTTTATTCTCCTCGGTTTCGGTTTGGGGCCAGTTGGTTTCCAATGGTGATATGGAGCAGGGGCTGACCGGTTTGAATAATTTACCGACCGGTTGGAATATTATTTCCGGAACACCCGATTATTGTGACAGCTCCCCGGCAACCTGCCAGACTTTACCCTATAAGATTCAAACCTCTTCTCCTCAGGGAGGACGCTGGATTCGGTTTTTTAATGGTATTCTTACTCCCGGACCGAATAATGAGATCTTTGGTCAAACGTTGACAACAGAACTCATTGCCGACCAGGAGTACAGCATTTCTTTTTATGCTTCTTATTCACGAATAAATGATGATGTCAATCCCACCACTGCAAGTATTATTTTTGGTTTCAGCAATGGGATACCTGCCGGACAAGTAGGTTTGGACAACAGGGATACTCTATCCCTTACAAATCCTGAAGAGTGGGTTTTTCATAGTTTTTCATTCATTCCTCAAACCGATTTGGATTACGTGAGTTTTGGAAAACTCGAAGAAGACCTATTAAATGCCTGTTATGTGGATGATGTAAAGATCATTCCCGTCTGCCAGGTTGACCTTGGTCCGGATACTACCCTTTGTATCGGGGATGTTTACACGCTTGATGTTGAGACAAAAAATGGCGAATACCTTTGGGACGATGGTTCTACCAATGCCATAAAGTATATCACTGAACCTGGCACCTACTGGGTGGAAGTATCTGCCAATTTATGTACGAGTCGTGACACAGTTGTGATTGAGTTTGTTCCCGGACCGGAAGTTACACTTGATCCTGTAATCGACGTTTGTATAGGAGATACGCTAATGCTGGATGTTACCAATTTAGGAGCGACTTACCTTTGGCAGGATGGGTCTTCCTCTCCTTTTTATGAAGTGACTTCTGAGGGGTATTATGAAGTGACGATTACCCTTGGGAATTGCAGTATTTCAGATGGTGTTGAGGTGATCTATAACGATCCGCCCCTGGTTAATCTGGGACCTGACACAAGTATATGTGATAGTTATTTTTTGCGGTTGGACCCAAAAATTGAAGATGCCACTTTTAAATGGCAGGATGGTTCGACTTCTCCGACTTTTCTGGCTAGAACACCAGGAACTTATTCTGTAGATATTCTCAAATACGGATGTGAAGTCTCCGATACCATCAATATCGGATTAAGAGAATTGTATTGTGATTGCTTTTTGGCTTTTCCCAATGTTTTTTCACCCAATAATGATGGCGTGAACGATGAATTTGAGGTGTTTAACACATGTCCTTTGGCGGAATATACCTTTACGGTTTATAATCGTTGGGGAGTGAAGCTTTTTGAATCCCGAACCCCGGGGGTTTTCTGGGACGGCACTTTGGGTGGAGATCAGGCCGCATTGGGGGTTTATACCTTTATGGTGAGATATCGCTTTCAGGACAGGTCACAAACGGAAACGAGGACAGGAAGTTTTACACTAATTCGCTAGTTGGCTGTTATTAGTCAAAATAATAACATGAAGGTCTCCAATATTTATATTTTATTATTCCTTTTTAAATGTCAAAACCTTTTTTGTCAGGAGGTAATAAATTTGTGGGAACCCATTTTGCTTAATAACCATACGTTTGTTGAACTGGAAATAGACAAAAGAGTAATTGATGAAATTCGATATGACCACCAATTAGTCTATATTGAATTAATTTTGGACGGTAGTAAAGTAGAATATCATAAAGCAGATGATTCTGTATATTATTTCAGGCAATGGTTGGGGGACGAAATGATGAATTATGGATATTATAAAAAAGGAAAACCATCGGGTAGAGTTGATTCTGTTTTTACTTTTCATCCTGAAACTTACGAAGAGAAGTTGTTTATTGTAACCTATTACGAATTAGAGAAGCATGGGTTTTGGAATGAAAAAATGATAGATAACACTTACTGGAGAGGTAACTATATTGATGGAGAAAGAACGGGAAGATGGTTTAAATCAACTGATAATGGTACTTCCCCTAAGTATGGCGAATATAAAGATGGAAAATTAACAGCTCTTTATAATCCAAGTATTCTTGACATTGAACATCATATTGATTGGTTGTTTGGAGAAACCTTCACATGGTGTAGATTAACGGTTCATAAAAGTGAGAAAGAAAAAATCGAAACTTGGTGGTTAGAAACTGACAATTCATACGATTGTGAATCATTTGGAGAATTTCAATTTTTCAGTAATGGAGAATTTGAATATAAGCATAATGATAAATACAACTTTGAAGCAAAAAAGAAATGGGGAAAAGGAACATGGAAAATAAATGAGAATGGAGGTTTGGAACTACAATTTCAAGATAAAAGCAAAGAGATTTTTTCAATAAAAACTTTAAGTCATTCTCAATTGCAAATTG
>QQUB01000381.1 GCA_008501835.1 Bacteroidota bacterium | reverse complement strand
TCGGAGGCATTTTTTATTGTTTTTCCAGAATTAAAAACTCTTTGGTAAGCAAAAAGGAACCGCAGCATATCCAATATCGAATCCCCAATATAGAAGATTAGAAATTCGTTGGTGAATGGTAAGATTTAGTTTTCCTTTACGCCAAATAATAGGAAAAAAACTACTACGGGCCAATAAGCCGGATTCTGTAATACTGCGAAGCAGCATCTCTGTCATTTATCTAGTCCCGGGCTCGCGCCGGGGATCCATCTGCCTACCCCTCCGGACTTTTCTTTCGAAAAACAGGCCGAGTTAGCCTGACTTCCCCAAAGGGATGATCCGGATGTACGTGGCATTTCAACCCACAAGGTTTACCAACCGGAACTGTTGCCAGCCCGGCCGTGCGCTCTTACCGCACGATTTCACCCTTACCTGTTAAGGCGGTGTATTTTCTGTTGCACTTTCTGTCTCCCCGAAGGGAGCCCAGCCGTTAGCTGGTGTGGTACTCTGCGTTGTCCGGACTTTCCTCATTTCGACCACAGGGTCGAACCGCGACAGAGTAGCCCGTAGTAGAGGTAAAAGTAAATATTTTTGGGAAAAGTTCCGAGAATTGTAAGCGTTTGGGTATTCTTTGCCTGAGAAACCTTAAACAATATGAAACCACCTGAAACAATATCAAGCGTGAGCGAAGTGAACCATCAAACAGCGAGCCTGCGAGCACTTGATCACTCCCCCAGCTTACTCTCCAATTTCTTCAAAAGAATTTCCGCACCTTTAAGCGATGAGACACTTTCCTTGATGATCATGACGCGTTTATGAGATTGCTTGAATTGTAGCCCAAGCTCTTCTCCACCTCTAGCTATGAAGGCCATGATCTGCTGAAAGATTGGACTTTCGTAATAGGGTGATTGCGGGTTCTCAATAAAATAACAACGTAATTTATTGTTTTTAAGAATAATGCGGTCAAAACCCAGCCGCCTGCAATGCCAGCGAAGTCTCAGGCCATCAAATAATTCCTTGACCTGCTTCGGAAGTTTGCCGAAACGATCGACGAGCATTTTACTGAAATCATCAATAGCTTCTTCGGTCTCCAGGGCATCCAGTTGCGTGTACAAACTCAAGCGTTCCTGGATATTCGCAACATACTCATCAGGGATGAGCATCTCTACATCGGTATCGATTTGCACATCAGAAACATAGGTCCTGTTTTTCTCAAGCTCTTCCTTGAAAAGTTCCCGGAATTCATTTTCCTTGAGTTCCTGGATGGCTTCTGCCAAAATACGTTGAAAGGTTTCGTAACCTATTTCGGAAATAAAACCACTTTGCTCGGCGCCAAGTAAATTACCCGCTCCGCGTATATCAAGGTCACGCATGGCGATTTCAAATCCACTCCCCAATTCGGAATGTTCCTCCAGGGCTTTAAGTCGTTTGCGGGCATCAGATGTCAAAACAGACATAGGCTGACTGAAGAGATAACAAAAGGCCTTCTGATTCGAACGCCCTACCCTGCCCCGCAACTGATGCAAATCACTCATGCCAAACTGATGGGCATTATTGATGATCATCGTATTGGCATTGGGAATATCCAGCCCTGTTTCAATAATATTTGTGCAGACCAGGACATCATATTTCTTTTCTATGAATGAAAGAAGTGCCTTTTCCAGATTCTTGGCTTCCATTTGTCCGTGAGCTACTCCCACATCAACATCCGGACAAAGTCGTTGAATGATGGCTGCCATATCCGGTAATGACTTCACCCGATTATGGACAAAAAATACCTGACCGCCCCGGTTTACTTCATAATAAACCGCTTCCCGGATGAGTTCTTCACTGAAAATCCTGACCTCGATATGAATAGGTTGACGATTAGGAGGAGGCGTGCGAATGATTGAAAGATCCCTCGCTGCCATGAGGGAGAACTGTAAGGTCCTTGGGATAGGCGTTGCCGTCAGTGTCAACGTATCAACATTGACCTTAAGGTTCCGGAGTTTTTCCTTTGCGGCCACTCCAAACTTTTGTTCTTCATCAATGATAAAAAGGCCCAAATCCTTAAAGCCAACATCTTTTCCCAGAATACCGTGAGTGCCAATTACCAAATCCAGACTGCCTTCTTTGAGTCTCTGAAATATCTCTCGCTTTTCTTTCGCCGTTCTGAAACGGTTAATATAATCCACGGAAACTCCAAACTCCTTTAACCTTTCTCCAAAGGTGCGATAATGCTGTAAAGCCAAAATAGTGGTAGGCACCAAAATAGCCACCTGTTTTCCACCAATGATCGCTTTAAAAGCCGCACGAACTGCCACCTCCGTTTTTCCAAATCCTACATCCCCGCAAATCAGTCGATCCATTGGGGTAGGTTTCATCATATCGGCCTTCACATCATTGGTTGCTTTGAACTGGTCAGGTGTGTCCTCAAACAGGAAAGAAGCTTCCAGTTCATTTTGCATATAGCCATCTTCAGGGAAAGCATGCCCTTCGGAGGCCTTCCTTTTGGCGTAAAGTTTTATCAGCTCACCTGCAATATCCTTGACCTTCTTTTTGGTACGGCTCTTGAGACGTTTCCAGGCATCTGATCCCAGCTTATTGAGTTTTGGAACAGTCCCTTCTTTCCCCACATACCTGGTGATCTTATGCAGTGAATTAATACTCACATAGAGCACGTCATTATTCTTATAAAACAACCGTACCGACTCCTGAATATGACCGTTGATATCAATTTTCTCCAATCCCGAAAAGCGTCCGACCCCATGATCGATATGCGTTACAAAATCTCCGGGCTTCAGTTCCCGTAGCATCCGAAGACTCATGGCTTTATCCTTGGTAAAACCTTTTTTCAGGCGGTAACGGTGGAAACGCTGGAAAATCTGGTGATCGGTATAACAGGCAACATTTAATTCCGGATCGATGAAACCTTCATGAATGGCATTAGTTACCGGGTGGAATTCCACATGAGCCTCCAGATCTTCAAATATGGAGTAAAAACGCTCGATCTGTTTTTTGCTGTCCGTAAAAATGAAATTTTCAATTCCTGATTGGGAGTTCTTTTTCAGGTTATCGATCAGCAAATTAAAATTCTTATTAAAACTCGGTTGAGGTTTAGCCGAATAGGAAATGGTTTCATCTGTTTGAACCGGGACTTTTGAACTTCCCACAAAAACGAGGTTGTATTGCTCAATGTCTCCCACAACTTCATCCGGTCTGATGAAGGCCCTGTCCCGGAAAATGGTTGCCAATTCCCCTTCATCCAGAATAGTCAGATTTTGGGAAAACTCAGCAGCTTTGGTCAGGCACATCTGCAATCGGTCGATCAGCATTTGGAAATCCTTGATCCAGATGGTTGTATCCTGATTGAGCACCTGGAACAAAGGTACTTTTTGTGTTTGTTCAAATTTGGTGTGAATATTTGGAATGATGGACAACCGCGAAATAGATTTAACCGACAGTTGGGTAGTTGGATCAAAGGTTCGGATACTTTCCACTTCTTCGTCAAACAATTCAATCCGATAAGGATAGTCATTACCGTATGAGAAAACATCTACAATACCGCCACGGATAGAAAACTGGCCGGGCTCATAGACAAAATCTTCCCGCGAAAATCCAAATTCCACCAATACATCCGTTAGCGTTGGAACATCTAAATCCTCTCCCACTTTCATTTCAATTCGGTGTTCTTCGAGGAAGTTGGGTGCCACCACTTTTTCGAATAAAGCTTCGGGATAGGTAACGATTATTTCGCTGCCGGAAGCCGATGTGATCTTGTTGATGGTTTCGGTACGTTGCAGCACGTTGTTGTTTTCCAAAACCTCAAAATTCATAGGACGGCGAAAGGAATCCGGGAAAAAACGAACGGATTTTTGATCAAAAATACCTTCCAGGGTATTCTGAATGTACGCAGCGTCTTCCTTATCTGTTGCAATGAAGAGATGGTGGCCGGTATTGGCCCGGATCGTTCCGGAAAGGACAAAGCATTCCTGCGAACCGACCATTCCTTTGATTTGTAACCTGGCCGGTTTTCCCGAAGCATTAGGCTCGGTTTGGCTCAAAGCCTGAACTATCTTCCCGGTGCGTTTATCTGACTGGAAAATATCCAGCAAACGCTCTAAATTTTTCACGAGTGCGAAAATATAACCTTTAAAACGAATTCAAAAACCAGTAGAGTTAATTTACAATTAAAAGACAATTATGTTTCGTTTACCGGCTTTTTTTTGATTCCTGGACAGGAAATGTTATTTGCATTAATCTGCCATTCTTTGTAAATTGAGCCTTTGTGGTTCCTGTGCCATTTTTCCTTTAATACAGGGGACATTCCCAATGCTTAAAATATTGATCACTCAGTAAATGAATTCCTTGTGGGTTCGTACCATCTGTAATGTTTACCGAAGGTAAAAAACCCATAGATTGACTTTCCATTCTTAGAACCACCACATGACCTGACGCTATACCCAATGGCCTGAACTGCTGGTTGCTCATAAAAAGGATTCAACAATATTCAATATTACTTAAATTTCACAACATGGGTATACAACTAAAAACAGGTCCAATCATCATTGGGGTGTTGTTGTTGTTCCTTCCGGGAATAGTCAATGCCCAGCAAATTGAAAAGTTATTGATTAGCAATTCCGGTAATCAGGTGACTTCAGCAAACATGTCGCTGGAGTGGTCTGTTGGAGAATTGGTTGTCAATGATCTCACCTCTTCTGATTTAAGACTGACTCAGGGTTTTCATCAGGGTATCGATCTTGTCAATAAGATATTCACTCCCCCCTTCTGGCAAAACGAGATCGTTATTTCTCCAAACCCTGTAAGCCACCGACTTTACTTTGTGAAAAATGGAGATGACGCTTTTAATATTGCAATACTTGATGCTGTCGGACAGCAACTTGGCAGAAAAGAATGGACCGGTTTAAGCACTTCAATGGATGTTTCCTGGTTGAAAAACGGGATTTACCTGATTTTGATAAAAGACGATTTAGGCAACCACGCTTTTTACAAGTTTATCAAACAACATTAAAGAAAAATCATGATAAGGCTAAAATTCTTTTTCATCACTGGTTTGCTGCTTATCAGCTTCGGCCTGACAGCCCAGGATGCTCCGCTGGCCTTTAATTATCAGGCTGTGGCCAGAAATGTGGATGGCGCCCCAATGATGAATGCACTTTTGGGTGTCCGCATCACTTTGTTATCAGATAGTCCAAATGGAACAATAGTTTATGTAGAAAGGCATGCAGTAATAACTTCTGATCTAGGTACTTTTAAACTAATTATCGGAGATGGAGAAGTTGACTTTGGTGACCTTGAAAATATTAACTGGGGCAATAAAAATATTTTTGTAAAAACTGAGATCGATCCTGATGGCGGGAACGATTATACCGATATGGGTACGGAACAACTACTTTCCGTTCCATACGCTTTGTATGCAGCCGACGGAGCAGGCACTCCCGGTCCGGAAGGGCCGCAAGGTCCTCAAGGACTGCAGGGAGAGCAAGGACCGCAGGGACCTGAAGGGCCTCAAGGACCACAAGGGCCTGCAGGAGCAGGTGTACAGATTATAGGTTCGGTTACCAACTCATCAAATCTGGACAATAATTATTCAGGGGAGATAGGAGACATGTTCATCACCCAAAATGATGGTCATGGCCATGTCTGGAATGGTACAAGCTGGGATGATGTAGGCCAAATCCAGGGACCACAGGGGCCACAAGGGCCGCAGGGTGAACCGGGGCTTCAGGGGCCACAGGGAGAACAAGGCTTACAAGGACCGCAAGGCATCCAGGGGCCACAGGGAGAAACCGGACAACAAGGACCACAGGGAATTCAGGGTGAACAAGGTCCTCAGGGACCACAAGGGGAACAAGGTCCCCAGGGGGAGCAGGGAACAGGAATTCAAATTGTAGGTTCTGTGGGAGATGTATCTGGTTTGGATGCAAATTATCAGGGGGCCGAAGGAGACATGTTCATCACCCAAAATGATGGTCATGGTCATGTCTGGAACGGCGCCAGCTGGGATGACGTAGGACAAATTCAGGGACCAGAGGGTGAGCAGGGCCCGGAAGGGCCGCAAGGGCCACAGGGAATTCAGGGTGAACCCGGACCACAAGGCCCGCAAGGAGATCCCGGACCTCAAGGACCACAGGGAGAAACCGGACCTCAGGGAAACGGCATGCGAATTGTTGGTACCGTACTTTATATTGCCAATCTCGACCCCAATTATACAGGTGAGCCGGGAGATATCATGCTGGTAGAAGATAACGGTCACGGTTTTGGATGGAACGGAACGGACTGGGAGGACTGGGGGCAGCTGCAAGGCCCGGAAGGACCACAAGGCGACCCCGGACCAATGGGTGATCCGGGCCCACAAGGGATACAAGGTGATCCGGGCCCGCAAGGTCCGCAAGGAATACAAGGCCCGCAGGGACCTGTTGGACCTGCAGGGACTTATACTCCGGGAAGTGGTATTACCATTAATAGTGATATCATCAGTGCAATGGATGATTCTCCTACCAATGAATTGCAAACCCTTAGTTTTTATAACGATTCCATTCATATTTCAGGAGGCAATGGTCAAGGGTTACCACTTTTTTGGAACTATGACTATTCCAGTGGAGGAATTTATTACAATTCAAATAATGTTGGAATCGGAAATACTAACCCTCAACAAAAACTTCATGTGACAGGTGTAGGCCGATTTGATGTAGGCGTTGGTAATATTAGTATTTCTTCCCCTGGTGGATGGCCAGGAATTATTGGTATTCAAAATGTGACAGGCAACCGCCGGGATATTGTTTTTAATGATTGGGGCATCGCTATTACATCCAGTACTTCCTCAGCAGCACCGGATAATATTCATGGAATATGGATTCGGGATGGTGGTAATGTTGGCATAAAAAGTCCTCACCCGGGCAATTACCCATTTCTAGTTCAGGAGCACACTGCCTACGGCATGGCTATTCGCAATAACGGAACCTTAAAACTTTGGGAATTATTCACCTCAGGATCTACCAATGGTGAACTATCCCTGTTTCGCGAGAATAATGCTTTCAGGGGAAGTTTTGACGGCGGAGACGGAACTTATAATCCGCTTTCCGACAGACGGTTCAAAACAAATATTACCGCATTGCCTCAGACCCTGGACAAGTTGTTAAGTCTGAAACCATCCCAGTACACCATGAAGTCAGATGATTCCCAAAAACTACGTATTGGTCTCATCGCCCAGGAGGTACAGCAACTGTATCCAGAGTTGGTTAGAGTATATGACGACGAAAAATCAGGTGACAATATCCTGACTATGAATTACAGCGGTTTATCAGTAGTAGCCGTCAAAGCCATTCAGGAGCAGCAGGTTATTATTGAACAGCAGGAAAATCAGATAAAGGTCCTGACCGAGCAAATAAATACTATGGAGAAAAAGCTGGAGCTGTTAGAAAAGCGGATGAAGGCTTTGGAGAAATAAATTGGACCTTTACCATAGCGGGGTGCCAATGCTGCGAAAGCGGTTTTTGGTGCTCCGCATTTTTTTTGGGGTTTTCTAATCACAAGAACCCGAACGCCTGAAAACCTATCAGAATTTCCAATATTGAATATTGAATGTAGAAGTTTTTAAGGATGTGCAGCCACCCATACCTCGCCGTCATCGAAAATTTCCTTTTTCCAGATAGGTACCGTTTGTTTGAGTGTGTCAATGGTGTATTCACAGGCCTCAAAAGCGGCTTTGCGATGAGGTGTTGTAACGGCAATAATGACGGCAATATCGCTGATATCCAGTATTCCGACCCTGTGGTGGATGGAGATATTGATTACTTGCCAGCGCTCAACAACTGTTTCCGCGATTTTCTGTAATTCCTTGACGGCCATCGGTTCGTAGGCTTCAAATTCGAGTCGCACCACTTTCTTCCCTTTGGTGGCATTGCGGACAGTACCTATGAAAACGGTGGAACCTCCGGCTTCCGGAGAGGACGCGAAATTGATGCAATCGTCCGGTTGGAGGGGGGTGGACTTTATTTGGATGTCGATCATAAATTCAAAATTTCAATGCCGTGATGCAATCAATGATGCCGTCAAAGATATAAATTCCCTCAAAAAACAATGCTCGCTGCTCGCCAGGACATCCTGTCCGCTGCGGCCAAGGTGGAGGACTCCTGTCCGCCATACCCTTAGAAATACTATTTTTCTAAAAAATTGTATTTCTAAGCCATCGCTTTTCTCTGCCGCATAGCCAAAGCCCCCGCAAAAACAACTCCGGCAACCAACACATACCAATACTTTCGCCACCAGGGAATACTCAACACATCTATCTGTCCACTCTCTCCAATCACATTGAGGTGTGACCAGTAATAAGGTGCCTGATAAGTTGGCGGGGCAGTTTCCAGGTAGGCCAGTTTTGCCTGACGCATTGCTTCTGCTTTGGTCATGCCTTTTTCGAGGTTTTTATAAAAGGATACCAGAATCTCCTTGGTGGATGCATCAGAAGCATTCCACAAGCTGGCAACCAGACTAGGACAACCCGCAGCAGCAAATGCCCGCGCAAGACTGCGCACGCCTTCTCCCCTTTCGAGAATGCCGTTGCCGGTATTGCAGGCACTGAGGACGGCCATTTCAGCATTCAACTCCATACCATAGAGATCAGCAGCGCGGAGGAAATAATCGGTGCTGTCGTTCTGGCGGGTGAAGATGAGGGCAGAATTCATGGGGTAGCGTTCGTTGAGAACGCCGTGGGTGGCGAGGTGGAGGATGGCGTAATCAGAGGCGTTTTCGAGGAAGGCTCCCCGGGTGGCTGCTTCGTTTATCCAGATCTGACCACCAAGTAGTTCTGAAATTTCTAGTATTTCATCATCTGAAAATTCAAGGGGACCAAGCGCGCGCGAAAGCGGAAGACTTGACATTGGATTGTCAACGAAAGTTGCCAGATCAGCAAGCGTATAATCATCGTATTCCAGCCCAAAACCAGCAAAAATATTGGAAGCCTGTTTTTGATTGCCTTGATCAAATATCAGACGATTGGAATAAGCATAACTAATCGGGTATTTTTTCAACAGGTATGCCAGCTTATCAGGTGCCGGCTCTGTTAACAGCACATCAAAAGAGATTTGCATCAAAGGTCCATCTGGAATAAAAATCAGATGCTTAATATCTGATTGAGCCAAAGCTTTTTCCAGGGAAGGCTTCACCAGCAATTTATATATCTGGTAGCTGTCAGAAAAGAAATCCTGAAGATTTCCTGGGTGTTCCATTTTTTTACGTAAGGACGCTAATTTTTGGTTGAACTGGTCAGGTTTAAGTAACCTGGCATAATCAAAACCCTCTTTGGTCACAGTAAATACAAATACATAATCATCCCCCACAAAGTATTCCAAAAGGCAATCTCCCTCGTAAAGTTGTTGTTGAAGATCAGCTACTTTAATAGTTTTATCAAAACTGTATTTTAGACTGTAATAATCAGGATAATCTGTTTCAAAACGATTGATAAGTTTTTGGTAATCCCGCTTCAAAGTAAAAAGGCTGTCTTTTAAAATAGGTTCCGCACCCACATCTGCCTGCTGATAAATCTTCGATTCCAACTGAAATATAGATCGTTTCAATTCTTTCTCAGTTTGTTTCAATTCATCCGGAATGGAGGAATAGGCTTTGGCCTCTTCCTCCTGCATACCTGCCAACAAAACCATAGCTTTATTCTTGGCAGCAAAATGGTAAGCAGTCTCTAAATATTCGTCATTCTCATTTTTTTCAAACAACTCCAGTGAAACAGCTATTGCTTTCTCATAAATCGGATATGTTTGTTCGATCAGGTCAAACTGAGACCCCTGAGCCTCATAACTCTGCCGGATCTGAGTAATTACGGTATCCAAAGTAAGATAATGCTGATAGGCAGCTTCAAGGTATTTAGCATTTGGACCATTCTGTTCATGCAAGAGGTCGAAAATTTCAGCCTTTTGAGCTATGGTTTCTAAAAAGGAGTTTTTATTCTTAATGGTATGAGCACTAAGATCAACCAAAATAAAAGGATCTTCAGAATTAAAATCAGGCAGTAAAGCATGAAGAGACTTTTGGTTGAACTCAAGTGCTTCTTCATACTTTTTTTGCCCTATGCTTAATTTTGAACGGTTGCGGTAGAGTTCAGCAACTCGAGGATGATAGTATGTATCCCAGCCTTTGGTGGTGTATTTTAGAGCCAGGTCATAGTATTTTTCACCTTCTTCCCATTCTTTTGTTTTGAAAGAGAGGTTGATGAGGTCGGTATAGGTATTGCCGAGGCGTTGAAAGATTTCCAAATTATTTTGACTGCTTAAACAATTTTTAAAAATTTCAACAGAATTACGATAACTATTTTTACTTGACTCAAATTGATTTAAAACTAGCTTACAATTAGCTAAATTGTGCATAGCTATTGCCTTTTGTAATTCTATATTCCTATTTTTTGACTTCGAATAAATTGCTATTGATTTTTGGTAACACTGGATTGCCAATTTATATTTCTTTTCATTGAAAAATATGGCACCCTTTGTATTAGTCATACTGGCAATTTTATATTGATTCTTGATTGGGTCGTTTGAATAATATTCAAAAACTAGGTCCCAGTAATTTAACGCAGTCTTACTATCTTTGAGTGAAAAATTAAGTTTATACATTTCTTCATACATTCGAATTAACCGTGGAATATCTTTCGATTTTCCTGACTCAAGCAAATCCTCCATCAAGGTCACTGATTTTTCAATGCATTGCTTTGCACTAACCAAATCCTGAATCTTTCGTAAAATCACCCCTTTATTATAGTAGCCTTTTATAACATCTATATTTTCTGATCCATATTTTTTTTCTCTTAATTCTAATGCAATTGAGCTATACGACAAGGCTCTATTCATATTTCCTTTATAATAATAGTTTACCCCAATTTTGTGGTATAACCGCGCCAACTTTAATTTTTCAACCTTGTCATCTTTTTCAAAGATTTTAAGTCTTTCCTTCATCAATCTAATAGCTCCATCATAATCTTGTTCATCAATTCTTAATTTTTCTGCTTGTAAAATTGTTTCAGTCACCAACGAATCAATATTATGCGCAAAAGAATACTCAAGTGTGAAGAAAAAGAGTAGGAAAGAAATAATAATTTTAGTTTCCATTTTTAGATTTGATTTAATCAATTTTAAGATATCTTGGTTATTTTAATCTATTCTTTTTTACTTAACAAAACCTGATAAAATAAAATCTGCCATCGAAATTGTAAAAAACAATATCTTTCTCAAATAACCACTAATTTATAATAAACGGTTTTTGAATAAATTTTCCCCCATTAATAATCTGTAAAAAATATGATCCTTTAGGAATGGTCAAGGTTTTAATATCAATAATTATGGGCTCCAATTCATGCTCCTTACTAATTAAATCTCTTTTTGAAAAAACCATATTTCCTAAAGAGTTATAAAGATTAATCAATAATTCCCCGCTTTCATATTCCAAAATTTTTACGTTAAGGAATTCAGAAGTTGGGTTTGGTGAAATTTGGACATTGAAATTATTCAAAACCTCTTGTTTCGAAGGTTTTATTTGCTTATTCTTATCTGATTTTATTGAAAAATTATTTTTGGATATTTCACACATCCCTGTTATATCTACAATTCTCCCTCGGATAACTTCTCCATCAACCCCATTCATTAAATGTTCTTTGCTAATAGATAATAAAGAACTATTAAAAAATTGCCCATTTTTAATTATGAATTTTGCGAGTGCAGCTGACACTATTGCAGTAGAAAAAGATGTTCCCGAATTATTTATTGCCCAAAAACCATTTAAAGTTGGAGAAAGGATATTTTCAGCAGGAGCATAGATGTCTTCAATCTCATGATTATAGTTCGAAAAGCTAGCAATATCAGAATTCGAATTCAATCCAGCAACTGTAATAAGCTTTCTTGGGTCTTGAAGCTCAAAATCTGCAGGTCCATAATGATTTCCTTGATGCATATAATTCAGCAACTCGTTGCCATCATTTCCAGCTCCACATACTATTATTCCTGGAAAAGAATTAAAT
>QQUB01000890.1 GCA_008501835.1 Bacteroidota bacterium | reverse complement strand
GCACAACAGCCTGGTTGTATGGACCTACCGGATCCGGTGCATTGGAGGTATTGATAATCTTTTTCATAAGTAAGCAATTTTAGGAAGTCCAAAGGTAGTTAAAAGAAGTTTTGCATCAAGGCAATTCATTAAATAAGTTGAGGCTAAGACCAAGGCTGAGGCCGGATATAAAATCCATAGCCTTTTCCTTAGCCTTAGCCTCACAAATAATACAAAAAGCCCCGCATCGTTCTTCGGATGGGAGCTCATTGTTTTTATGCTTAATCTATTCCGGTAAAATCATACCGGTTTTGAGATCAGTTACTTAATCCTCGTCCTCGTCTATTTTGATCAACATCTTACCACGGTAGTAAGTGTTGCCTTCAAGGTCCTGGTAAGTACGGTGCATCTGGTGCTTTTCTCCCGTCTTCTTACAAGTAGATATCTGAGGCTCAGTAGCTTTGTAATGCGTTCTACGCTTACGCTTACGTTGTTTTGATATTTTACTCTTTGGATGTGCCATTTTTCAAATTTAATGTTAAAAGCTTGAGGATCAACCCCTTCCTTTATATTTAATTATTAAATGCGTTTTTTAAATCATCCCAAATGGGATTGTTGTCATTGTCGTTTTCATCGTTATCCCGCTGCTCAAGATACTTCAGCATCTTTTTATCGCAGGGTGGTTCTGACATACTTTCACAGTCAAAAACATTGATGAGCGGCATTGCCAGGCAAATATACTCATAAATGAATTTGGCCACATTGAGGGAAGATATTTCCGGCGAAACAAAAATCACATCTGCATCTTCATCTTTTTCTTCACCGAATTTCACCAAAAGCCTGTTTTCTCCTTCGACAGGAAGGTCAACGGTTGCCAGACATCGATCGCAGGCAGCTTTGGCCTTTCCTTTAAAATCAAAACTCAGGTCAAACATCTCAGGCCTTTTGTCAAAAACGAAATGAACGTCAAACGTTCCCTCCTTAATAGGAGAATGCTCGAATTGATCAAAAAAGTCTTTGTCAATGTGGAATCGATACTCGTGTATGCCGTCGCCCAGTCCTTTGACCGGGATGGAATATTGGATCAGAGCATCCATTTTGATCTTTTTTTTAACTCCAACAATCTGTTTCCCAACAGCAGCCAGAGTTTTATTTTTTCAAAAGCGGACGCAAAGTTAAAATTTTTATCTTGGAAAAGCTAGTAATTTATAAAAGAAGTTTGTTTAAAAAACCATTCTCTTCAACAAAGCAGCGAATCCTTATTCAAAAGTCACTTAAATTTAACATCAACTACCTGAAACGGACACCCCAAATTTGCTACCTTTGTCAAAACCTAATCCCCTTTCCAGAATACTCAAATACCAACTAGCAGTAGTATATGAACCATCAAAAGCTAATCCTGTTCTTTGCTTTTATTACGATTGTTGCATTTTTCAATCCTCTTCAGGGCCAATGTCCCACCATTGAAGCGGTCATGGTAAATGGCTGTGCAGTCAACGAACCCGATGGGGAATTTATGATCGTCAATACCGGCGGAGGGTTTAATGTGGATGATTTTGGCGTTGAAGTGCCTTCTAATACGACAGGTGTAAATGATAACATGGGAACAGCAGGTGGCTGTGCTTTTATGACACCTCCCTTAAATGCTTCCCTCGCTGGTTGTCCAAACGTAATCGAAGTTGGCCCGGGAGATTTCATTCCTGCAAATTCCATTGTAGTAATTATGACAAGCTCTGGAGGAACAGCAGCAGAATACGACTGGACCCCGCTTTGTGGCGGTGGGGAAACTGTTTATTTATTGCAAAATTCCTGTGACAGAACCGCAGGCGCCTTTAAGGATTACGAAGCAGGAGTGGGCGACAGAACCATTAATATTTCAACTCCGGCATGCCCAACCAATGAAGCTACTTATTTTCCCGAAGACCTGGCATCCGGATGTGATGGCAATTGTGGAAATGGAGACTACATTCTTCCCTGTGTTCCTAGTCCAACCTGTCCGGACGGAGTTCAATATGGCCAAAACGCCACAGACCCTTGTACTGTACCTCCCGTGACGGTTCCGTGTACAGCTAATGACTTTGACCCTATTGCAGACGTTACCGAATGTGGCTCCTACACTTTACCTACCATCACAGGTTCAAATCTCACCGGTAACGAAGCGTATTACACTGCTTCCGGTGGAGGTGGAACTCAATATGCTGCCGGAGCCACCATTTCAAGTTCTACCACCTTATTTCTTTATGACACAACTCTTCCCTGTACGGATGAAATATCTTTTTCGATTACCATCAACACCACACCTACAGCTAATACACCTACTACTGAAATAGATATTTGTTTTACGATCGTTCCACCCGCCCTCATATCCGAAAACGTTTCCGTAGTGGAAAATGAAATAACCGGAGGAAATGGCTCTTTAAATGTCAACTGGTACTACGACATGGCAGGAACAAATGTCATTGATCTGAACAACATTGGAGACCTTGCCTCTTTAACCAACCCGGCTACAATTTATGCCACAGTAGATGATGGTAATTGTGAATCAACAACTGTGCCGGTGACAGTCAATCTCGTCTCTCCTCCTGATGCCACACCAGTTACCACAACAGAATGCGACGAGGGAGGAGGTTTTGCCACCTTCGATCTGACGGCTTTGGAAAATAACATTGATGGCAATGGAAATACAGTGACCTTTTATACGGATATGGCTGCCACAAATCCTATTTCCAACCCTATGAACTACAACACACAAGCCACAACGGTTTATGCTGTGGTGAGTACTGGTCAGGGATGTGATTCACAACCGGTGGAGGTTACCCTGAACGTCTCCCCTCCCCTGACGGCTGACATTTCCGTGAATCCTGCTTCCGGATGTGGATCGACAGATGTTACTGTTACCTTTATCATTTCCGGTCCGGACACTTATGATATTACGATTCAGGTTTCCGATGCCTCAACCGGAGCAACAACCGTTACCACTAATGTGGGGAACAACGACACCTATACCACCACGATAACCGAAACAACTCAATTCGTGATTGTTTCAGCTGCTTTTCCGACCGGCGGTTGCCCGTTT
>QQUB01000577.1 GCA_008501835.1 Bacteroidota bacterium | reverse complement strand
ACTACCGGTATCAGCTGATACAACGCTCCTATAATGATCATAGTTACCCAACCAAGCGCAGCAATATGCGTGATTGCAAGGAGTCTTGGTTGATAAAAATGTCCGAAAAACATTTCCGCTGACAAAAACACTGTCAGGGAAAGGAACAAAAAGCCAAAAGCTGCAATGGCAAAATGGGGAACCACAACACCGGCAGCAGGAGCCTTATCTGTGCTAACACCTTCCATAAATAGGCTTTTATTTTACCACTATTTGAAAAACAGGAAATCAATATTATGGTCATCAATTTTCTTTTGAACAAACTGATAACCTCTGGACTTTAACTCCGGCAACAGGAATTTTGGAAACTTTTTATGATGAACAAAAAGGGCATGCCCTTCAGGTAAGACTTCCAGCTCGGTCAGGATTTTCACCATCGGCTCCGGCATTTCCAGATGACGGACATCAATGGTTTGAAGCCGTTCGCAATACTCCTGCATTTTTGAATCAAAATCCGCGGGCTCGAAATTTTCAGCGTCTGACTGATCTGTTTCTTTAGCAGTCTCGCCTTTCTTGAAATAAGTATGCACAACTCCTTCTTCCGGCCGCTCGACTTTACTTTCATACCCTTTTTCCCGCAATATGGTAATGAGCGGAATAGGCTCAAAAGTATTGATGATTTTGAGTACTGCCCCTTCCGGCAAATCCTTTATGGCCCCCATGATCATATTAAACGGATCACTGCCTCCTTCAATGACAGGTCTCACATCCAGATCAACTACCTGGCCTTCCGTAGCTATCACCTTTTCAGCCTCCTCTTGTTTTTCCGCAGGTTTATCCGGCAGAACGTTCTTATCAATTTCAAATCCGACCTCGGCCAGTTTTTCAAAAAACTCCTCAACAGAAACCCCTCCGATCCGGGCGGCATCGGCAATGGTCACTCTTCTGGCAAGTGTTCTTCTCAGAATGGGATTCTTAAGCTTTTTGAAATGTTTGTTGATACTTGCTATGGCATCAATGGATGCCGGATTAGCTTTTATCAGATCCGAGATTTTGGTAGTTGTAGTAACGAGCATACTTATTTAGATAAATTCTAAACAAAAATACTCTTCCCAGCTGGTCACAGGCATGACTTTTATCAGTGGAAGTGATGATTTTAAACCAACCCCTGAATATTTTGGATCAAACAGACAGGATCAGGTAAACTTCAATTCATAAGGACGGCTGATTTGACGCTCTAATTCTCCAATGCTCACTCCACCACTAAATCTATAAAACTCCTGTCCTTCGAAAAACACAAGAATTACCGGCACCGTAAAGACACTATAACTCGCGGCTGTAGCAGGTGACTCCTCAACATCGACATAAGAAAATACGAGTTCGGGGAATGCTTCTTTCACCAATTCCTCTACCTTAGGGCGAAGCACATGGCACACCCCACAACGCTTGTGAGAAAAATAGAGGATTCCATTGAAATTTTCAGGCATCTCATTGGCCAGTGGAACCGGAAGTTGATTATTCATTGAATGCTTACTTATAACACAAAAATGATTATTAACAGCTAAACATCATTTACCCTCCCAAAGTTACAATCAATTCTATCTTACTGACTAATAACTACAGGAAATCAACAAAGTTTAAGGCTGTATTTTTCTAAAATCACAAAACAAAACTAAAATTTCGGGACTCGACGCCCTTCCCGACAGAAGTTTATTCGTTGCGATTGTTAACTTCATGGCACATTCCGTATCTTTGCTGAACCAAATCTAAGCCTATGCTAAAAGTAAAACCATACCAGCCAAAGAACAAGGTACGCATTGTTACGGCGGCCTCCCTTTTTGACGGACATGATGCAGCTATCAACATCATGCGCAGAATCCTCCAAAGTTCAGGAGCAGAGATCATTCACCTCGGACATAATCGTTCTGTACAGGAAATCGTAAATACTGCTATCCAGGAAGATGTTCAGGGTATCGCCATAACTTCCTACCAGGGAGGGCACAATGAATTCCTGATGTACATGTACGACCTGCTGAAAGAAGGAGGTGCTGGTCATATAAAAATATTCGGCGGTGGAGGAGGTACCATTCTGCCTTCAGAGATCAAAATGTTGCATGATTATGGAATCGCAAGGATCTATTCACCGGACGACGGAAGAGAAATGGGACTGCAGGGGATGATCAATGATGTTCTTGAACAATGTGACTTTCCTCTGGGTGCCCAAATGAACGGAGAACTCAAAACCTTCCCTTCTCAGCACAAACCGACACTCGCCAAAATGATCTCAGCCATTGAGAACTTTCCGGAAGAAAGCGAAAAATGGCTCAACAAACTCCGGAAAGAACAAGAAAAGAAAACTAAAGTACCCGTAGTTGGAATCACCGGTACGGGTGGAGCAGGAAAATCCAGTTTGGTTGATGAAGTCCTGAGACGCTACCTCCTCGATTTTCCAGACAAATCCATAGCCATCGTTTCGGTCGACCCATCCAAAAGAAAAACAGGAGGCGCCTTGCTCGGAGATCGCATCCGTATGAATGCAGCCAATAACGACAGGGTTTATATGCGTTCCCTGGCTACAAGGCAATCCAATCTGGCACTTTCTCAACATGTTCAGGGAGCAGTAGATGTTTTAAAAGCAGCGGCTTTTGATCTGATCATTTTGGAAACTTCCGGGATTGGACAATCCGATACGGAGATCGTCGATCATTCCGATGTGTCTATGTACGTAATGACCCCGGAGTACGGTGCCGCCACACAACTGGAGAAAATCGACATGCTCGATTTCGCCGACATTATTGCCATCAATAAATTTGATAAAAGAGGAGCACTGGATGCCATAAGGGATGTGAAGAAGCAATACCAGCGCAACCACCAGCTCTTTGATCAGGATGTAGACACCATGCCTGTTTATGGAACCATAGCCTCTCAATACAATGATCCGGGAACTAACTTGCTTTACAGCAGCCTAATTCAGCTGATTGATGAAAAAACCGGGGTTCGTTTCGATTCAAATATGAAAGTTGAATCCGGAGATAGCCAAAAGGTTTACATCATTCCGCCACAGCGGGTCCGTTACCTTTCTGAAATCTCGGAA
>QQUB01000226.1 GCA_008501835.1 Bacteroidota bacterium | reverse complement strand
ATGTAATTTCGGTGGACCCGAATGAAAATATCCGAAGGAATAATTTCTCCGGCGTTTTTGAGAGAAATTTTAGCGGTGTATTTACTCCCGGAGGTATAAAAAGTCGAATAATTGCCTTCCGTAAGAATATAAAGTACCTCATCAATTTTAATACGATGATATACCTTACCACTTTTGATAAAGAGTCGTTTTTCCATAGTCTTTGTAGCTATCAGCTCAGGTGTAAATGTTGTGTTTGTTTAATCCGTTTGTTCAGACGGCTCCTTTATCCAAAAGTAACAAATTTTCTGAAATTTTGTGACATATAAAAAGCGGCTTTTCAAAGTCATTGAAAAGCCGCTTTTTATAAATATATAATTTACTAATGATTATTACTCAAATGGCACCATCACAGTGGTTCTCATTTGTAAGCCCTTGGAAGAATAGACAGATCTGAGGAAATCATAGGAAGAATAAAGCTCCCTAAAATCTCTTTTGAGCATTTTCTCTGCAGCGGCCGTTTTGGTTGCCGCCCCTCCTCCGCTAAATTGTTCCATCAGAGCAACGATGGGTGGTTTTGGCTTCGGGTACTCAACAACTCTATAGGAGTCAAGATCAACTTTCGCAGCAGCGGCATCAATCGCATCTCCCAGGTCTCCCAGTTCATCAACAAGCCCCAGTTCCTGAGCACGTTTTCCGGTCCAGACACGTCCCTGGGCAATTTGATGCACTGAATCTATACTTTCCATATTTCTACCGTCTGCAACCCTTTGAAGAAATACCTGGTACATATTATCTGTCCTGGATTGTAGAATTTTACGTTCATTTTGTGACATTTCATAAAAGGGCGATAAGGAAACGGCCATTGGTGCAGTTTTTACTGTATCGAAATTGATCCCTAAATGCTGGTTGAACAATTCCTGCATATTAGGCAACATCATGAAAACACCAATAGAACCCGTTAATGTATTAGGCTCAGCAAAAATGGAATCTGCCGGAGCAGCAATATAATATCCGCCTGAAGCGGCATAATTCCCCATGGAAACAATCACCGGTTTACCGCTTTCTTTCAGCAGCATCAACTCCCTCCACATATTTTCCGAAGCCATTGCACTGCCTCCCCCGGAATTAATCCGCAACACCACGGCTTTCACCTTTTTATCCTTACGCAATTTCTGGAATATCTTATTGTATTTGATATCACCAACACTGCCCTCGGCTCCTTCACCATCAACAATGGTGCCTTCGGCGTAAACCACTGCAATCCTTTCTTTGACTTTTGTGTCTGTCTTTTTCGGATTACTTTTAAAATATTCAGCAAGGGTCATCAAATATAACTTCTCGTCGTGCTCCATTCCCAGACTATCCTTTATGGAATTTATGACCTCATCTCGATAGACAATTCCATCAACCAATTGTCTATCCAGCGCTTTTTGCGGATCAGGAGAAATATATTCATTTGCAATCGCTCTCAATTCCTCAACGGACAATGGTCGATTTGAACTGATATCCTCCAGGAATAGATTGTAATAATCTGTTAGATATTCCCTTACCTGTTCCTTACTTTCTTCAGACATACTGTTACGACGGAAAGGTTCAGTAGCGCTTTTGTAATTGCCTACCCAGATGACCTGCATTTCTATGCCCAATCGATCCAGCATTTCTTTTACAAAAGGAGTTTCTGAAGAGAAACCTCTAAAGTCGATCCATCCCAATGGATTGACATAAACCTCATCAGCAACGCTGGAAAGATAATAAGCTCCCTGGCTGTAAAATTTGGAATGTGAGATGATGAATTTATCATTGGCCTGGAATTCATCGAGGGCATTTCTGAGAATGCGCGCAGTGGCGAAACCTCCCTGCAATTGATCGACTTCAAGGAAAATTCCCTTGATTCGATCGTCCTTGCCTGCGGTTTCAAGCGTATACAACAGATCGTTCAACCCCAAAACCTGGTCAACGTTCCAGGAATACATATCCCTTTCAACGTTGTCCGTCAATTCGGGGATGGCATTATCCAGCTTGATGTGTAAAACGGTATTTTCCTTAACGGGTTTTCCTTTCTTTTCTTCATTAGCAATTTGTGCTACGATGATGATTCCAAAAACGGACATCAAAATTCCGGCGATGAATACTCCTAAAGTAGAGGCCAGAAGAAATTTTAAAAATTGACTCATTATCCTTTATGTTTTGCTCAGATACCTGTAATTGTGTTTATTCGAAATTGGTCAATCAGGAGCATAGTAAATCCAAACAAAATTAAAACAGGCAGGATGAAGGAAGATTATTTTTCGATTAACAGACCGATTTTTCTACAAAAGCAGCATTATGGCAGATACACGGCTCTTGATTTTTGTATGTAAGCCTACAAAAACATTTAGAATTTGATAGCTTTCCCCAAAGAATCTTATTTTTAGCCCATAAAAAGAAAGCCTCCCAAATTTCTCCAATAGACGAATAACAGAATAAAAAATAACTTTTTCACATAGCTTATGAGGAAAATCAACCATTTACTATTACACGCCCTGCTGTTTATTTTTTTTGTACCCAATGCTATCCAAGCGCAAATGGAAGTTACCAATGCGCCTCCGATTACACCGGAGAATCTCATCACCAATATATTTTTGGGTGATGGTGTGGAAGTGATCAATGTAACCTATGAAGGGTCTGCTCAGGCAGTAGGTTTTTTCAATCATGCGGAAGATGTCCTCGGTATTGAGCGGGGAATCATTATGACATCCGGACGTGCAGTTTCTCAGGGAGCCAACTTTGGGGCAGAAGCCACAGGTAGTGATTTTGCCAGTAACGCTGCAGGAGGTAATGTCAATGACGCCGACGCCTCGGCCATCGCAGCTCCTTTTAATGCCCAGGATGTTGCCAAATATACCATCACCTTTGTACCGATTTCGGATACTTTGAGGTTTAATTACGTCTGGGCTTCTGAGGAATATCCAGAATATGCCTGTAGTGATTTCAACGACGTTTTCGGATTCTTCATATCAGGCCCCGGGATAAGTGGGCCTTATGAAAATAATGGTGAAAATATTGCCTTGATACCAGGAACCACTCTCCCGGTTACGATCAACAATGTAAAC
>QQUB01000460.1 GCA_008501835.1 Bacteroidota bacterium | reverse complement strand
AGAACTCGTTTGGGAGTATGTGGATAAATTTAAAACTCCGGCTATGTTCGTAATCAATCAGGTTGATCACGAAAAGTCAGATTATGAAACTACCCTTGAACAGGCCAAGGACCGTTTCGGACATAAAGTAATCCCTGTGCAATATCCGTTGAACCAGGGTGATGGTTTTAATACCATTGTTGATGCCTTGAGAATGACTATGTATGTTTTCCCTGAAGGCGGAGGAAAACCGGAAAAACAACCTATTCCCGAATCAGAGATCGGCCGTGCTCAGGAAATGCACAATGCACTTGTTGAGGCCGCTGCAGAGAATGATGAAGAATTGATGGACAAATTCTTCGAAGCAGGGACGCTTACCGAAGAGGAATTGGCTGCCGGATTGAGAATTGCCATTGCACACCAGGAGATTTATCCGGTGTTTATCGCGTCTTCTACTCAAAATATGGGTAGTGGTCGTATCATGGGATTCATTAATGATGTTTGCCCTTCACCTGCTGACAGGCCAGATGCAATTCTGGAAGGTGGTGATACGCTCGAATGTAAATCAGATGGAGATACATCCATTTTCATTTTTAAAACCATTTCAGAGCCAAGAGTAGGTAATGTTTCTTTCTTCAAGGTTTATTCAGGAGTTCTTAACGCAGGTGATGAACTTACCAATGTCTCGAACCGTGGTTCAGAACGGTTTGGCCAGTTGTTCATTTCCAATGGAAAAGACCGCCAGAACATTGAAACTCTGAAGGCCGGGGATATCGGTGTTACGGTAAAACTGAAGAATTCACACACTAACAATACTTTGAACAGCAAAGGCGTTGACAGGGAAATTGAAAAAATGCATTTCCCTGAACCTCGTGTTAGAGAAGCAGTAGTTCCTCCGGGCAAAGCTGAAATGGAGAAACTTATGAAAGCGCTTCACATCATCGAAGAGGAAGATCCTACTTTGATCGTTGAGCAGTCAAAGGCGCTCAAACAGGTATTGCTTCATGGTCAGGGTCAGTTGCACCTCGACCTGGTCCGTTACCGGGTGGAGAAAGCGAATGGTATTAACATGGAGTTCGCCAAGCCGCGTATTGCCTACAGAGAGACCATCACCAAAGCCGCCAACGCTGAATATCGCCACAAAAAACAATCCGGTGGTGCCGGACAGTTTGCAGAGGTGCACATGCGTATTGAGCCCTATTACGAAGATATGCCGAATCCTGCTGATCTGTCTGTTCGTAAAATTGAAATGGAAGACCTTCCATGGGGTGGAAAATTAGCTTACTACTGGTGTATCGTAGGTGGATCAATCGATGCGAATTTCTCCAATGCCATTAAGAAAGGTATCATGCAGAAAATGGAAGAAGGACCTTTGACAGGATCCTACTGCCAGAATATCCGTGTATGTATCTACGACGGTAAAATGCACCCGGTAGATTCCAAGGATATTGCCTTCCTGATTGCTGCCGGATATGCATTTAGAGATGCCTTCGGACACGCTGCTCCAAAACTGATGGAGCCGATTTATGATCTCGAAGTACTTTGTGCAGAAGATACCATGGGTGATGTGATGGGTGATTTGCAAACCCGCCGAGCTATTATTCAGGGTATGGATTCTGAAGGGCACTATCAAAAGATCCTGGCCAAGGTACCATTGGCAGAACTTTACCAGTATTCTGCAACGCTTCGTTCTCTTACTCAGGGACGTGCCAAATTCCACAGGACTTTTGCTGAGTTTGCGCCAGTACCGCACGATGAGCAGCAAAAACTGATCACGGAATACCAGGCTTCACTGGAAGAGGAAGAATAGATAATTAGAATAATCTTTAGCTTTTTATACAAAGCGGCGGTCGGGATCCGGCTGCCGCTTTTTTTGACCTCCGAGGTCTTTATGCAACTTGAATACCATGAAATCACCACTACAAAAAGCAATGGACCCCAAAGATTTTCGGCAACAGGCTCATCAAATGGTCGACATGCTGGCTGATTATTTTGAAGAGGTCAGGGAAGGGGAGAAGGGATCCGTTCTTAATTGGCAACCTCCCGAAAATGCGGTGGCCAAATGGCAGGAAGAGATCGATAGCCATGAGAAAGACCCAACAGAGCTTTTTAAAGGAATCCTGAGGGATGCCATTCATGTACATCATCCACAATTTGCCGGACACCAGTTGTCGCCAATTGCTCCTTTGGCGGCCACAGCGAGTTTATTGACTGATTTTTTGAATAATGGTACCGGTATCTATGAAATGGGAGCTCCCGGCAGTATGATGGAGTTTGCGGTGATACGAAAGGTGGCTCAGGCAATGGGGTTACCGGACGAAGCTGAAGGTTTCTTGACTTCTGGCGGGACGTTGGCAAATCTTACGGCCTTACTGGCGGCCCGGAGTTTTAAAGCATCATCGAATGTTTGGAAAGAAGGTAATGAGACTGAATTGGCCATTATGGTAAGTGAACAAGCTCATTATTCCATCGACAGGGCTGTGAGGATCATGGGCTGGGGAGAAGGCGGAATAATCAAAGTTCCCGCTGATGAAAAATTCCGGATGAATACTGAATTGTTGGAGCAATCTTTTGCTAAAGCAAAGGCGGCAGGGAAACATGTAGTTGCCGTGGTTGGTTCAGCCTGTTCTACTGCGACTGGCTCCTTTGATGATCTTGAAGCTATTGCTGATTTTTGCGAACAGTACGACCTTTGGTTTCATGTAGATGGTGCTCATGGTGGAGCTTTGTGTTTTTCCAAAAAATATCAACATAAATTAAATGGAATTCACAGGGCCCATTCGGTGATCATGGATTTTCATAAGATGCTGCTGACCCCGGTTTTAACGACGGCTGTTATATTCCGGGATAAAGAGTTGTCTTTTCATACCTTTTCCCAAAAGGCTGATTATTTGTTTAACAAAACAGCAGAGAAGGAATGGTTTAACCTTGCCTTGCGTACCTTCGAATGTACCAAACCATCCCTGGCCATCCCTGTTTATACTTTATTAAAAACTTATGGAGAGGATCTTTTTGATGAATTTGTAACCCTTCTGTGTGATAATGGCCAAACCTTTGCCGGGTTGATCCATAATCATCCTGATTTTGAACTCGCTTACCAACCGGAATGCAATATACTTTGTTTCAGATTTGTGAAAAAAGAGATGGATGCTAATTCCCTTGACGAGCTCAACAGAAGGATTCGAACCGCAATTGTCGAAGCAGGGGATTTCTACATTGTGCAAACACAATTAAATGGCAGGCAGTGGTTCCGCACCACCCTGGGGTCACCGTTTACCAACGAAAAGCATCTCCAATCATTATTGGAGGAGATTAAAAAATTTGGGGATCAGCTTTGAGGTTAAGGATTAACAGATATTTTTTCTAAAAAGGAAACCCTGATTTCACCCTTTTATCCGTATTCTGAAAAGCTGGATGACCCAGGTGATTCTGTGATTCCAAAAGTCTTTGTTAGCCTTAGCCTGTGTACCTCAAGTAAAATAGCAATTTAATTAACCCTGGCACCTGTAATAATTTTTCTGGTTATGTATTCCCCCTGTTTGCTATTAAAAATTCCCAGCTCCTCATACTGAATGGTGACGTTGGTGCCAATGATGCTTTCCCTAAGCTCCAATAAAGCTTCATCACCGTCAAAGGCTCCAAACCATATAAAGGATTCTACTTTACCTTGTGGTGTTTTGACAAAAAGCTGGGTAAGCAGGTCATCAGAGGAAACTTTGGTAATCTGCCCGGAAAAGGTGTTTTCTTCGTCAAACGCTTCCACCTCTTCTTCAATGGAACCATTTGCAAGAGCCATAACAGTATTAGGGCAGTAAGTGGCCATTTTCATGCCGATCTGTTCCCCGACCTTAGTCATGGCTTCCTGGTCCGTGATTTCCACATTGAGTTCTTGTTGGAACTGTGCTAGGTTGGCAATCAGATTTTGAGTGAGGCAGTCAGTCATGATATTGGTGAGTTCGGTAGAGGTTTTATTGTCGACCCCTTTTTCTTCCATACACTGGCAATTAAGGTCTGCCATTTTATCAATAATGCCCTGAGAAAAACCTGTGGTGGTTATGAACAAAGCCAAAGCGATAATAAGAATTCTCATAATTGTTATTTGGATGAAGTTTTAATAAATATGCACTCTTTAAATGTCTAAATCCTGCCTTCCTGCAAAGCAGCCAGGGTTAGATTTGAAATTTTTGTTATCCATAAATGTTATTCCAAACATGGGAAGATTGGATGAAAAAAAAGAATGTCACCGATCCCGGCTTTTTATGCCGTGGACAGATTCCCGTTCACATGGTGCCGGGGTGACTGATCTTTTTAATCCAATTATCCAACTTTCCAGTATTCCGCTACCGGTTGGAACAAGGAACCGGATTTAAGTTAATTAACCTATTAACAAGCTCTAAGATATAACCTTTTGCCTATTGATAATGAAAACCTGAGCGCTTGTATTGTGTGAGGCCAAAAAAAGAGCCGCCCCAAAGGGACGGCTCGTCAACAAAATAGGTTTCATTTCCTTATTTGCAATACAGGTTTAACCTGTTTTATTGTGTATCCGGATTTATTTATTCAAAATAATCTGTTTGCTCAAACGCTTTCCATTGGAGGTAACTTGCAGGAAGTACACACCATCGGCCAAATTAGTCATATTGGCTGTGATGAGCGTAGTTTCCAACCTGTCCACTTTTTGTCTCCAGACTATTTTTCCAAGAGCATTGAACATTTCAATTTCCATGGATTCATCCAGGAAGCTTGTTACATCGATGTTCAATAATCCGGCAGTTGGGTTTGGATAAACGTTGAAGTCATCCTTATCAGTTATACTGCTTTCCGGAGTATTCACGTCAATTTGCTCACTGTAATCGATAATTGGTGGCTGGGTATCCGGGAGGTAACTGCAGTTTAGGTTCCAGTTCCAGACCACATTGTGGTCAGAGGATATCCGGTCATTGCTGATAAACATACCGGTCATGTAGGTTGTCAGTGAAGAACCTGAGTCGTTTACATCCAGTCCTTCCGGAGCATAAATGTTTGCGATAACATTCGAACCCTGACCTACAGAAGCATTATCACTCACAAAGATCACTATGGTATGACCATCAGGATTAACTGTGTTCGTTTCTCCAATGTACATTTTCCTGCGAATCTTCATTTCTGTTGGCTGGTTGAAAATGATTGTAGCGTCCTTGGCCGTTGTCAGACTTCTCAGGTGAATGTCTGCGTTGTCAATGATCAAGGTTGCTCCAAATCCAACATAAACATTTCCGTAATTAGTTCCGGATAAAGTCATCGTTGAGTTACCGGCGACATTCACATTGTTAAAATTGTTGAATGGATTACTCTGGAATGCCGGGAATGGAATGTTGAAATCAGCATCGATGAAATTATTGATAAAACTACTTCCATCCACCTGCACATTATCCGCATCGGCTCTAAAGAATGTGAAAATATTCGAGTTCAAAGCGACCTCGGCTTCATCAGCATCCTCGATACCGACACCTCCACCGATTACATCAGAGAGGTACATTTCAAATTCTTCTCCTGAAATGATCGTATAAGCTGACAGTAAGGTTGAGATATCCACGTCAATGGTAGTGGATTCAACAGTGAAACAACCCAAAGCATCAGTGACTGTTACAAAGTAAGTACCGTTTGCAGGTGCAATGACCTGAGAAGCGTTTCCAAGACCATCAGACCAATTGTAAGTCAATGGGAAGGTCAATACTTCAGGATTTAACACCTCAGCAGTCAGTACTTTGATTCCCTGGCACCATGTTGGCAGGTCATCCTGGGTGATCTCCACTTCCGGAAGTGGGTTAATCACAACGTCAAAGCTACAGGAAACGGACAAGCCGGCTGCATCAGAGAAGGTATAGGTAACCGTATGCGTGCCGACAGTGAAGAAATCTCCCGGGTTATAGTTACTAACTGTAGAAACAACAGCACAATTATCAGTAGCCGTCGGTGGAGTCCAGCTCACTGTTTGAGCTCCACAACGGGTAATAGTACCAGGACAAGGAGTAGCAATCATCGGAGCTTCCGTATCATTAACCGTAATGTCAAAAGTACATACATCGGTAAGTCCGTTGGCATCCGTTACAGTACAAGTAACAGTGGTTGTACCTACAGGGAAGAAATCTCCCGATTCAACTTCCGTTAATGGCATTCCGCTGCCTCCTGATTGAGCTTCAACGCAGAAATTAGTTTTTTCTCCTTCTGCAAACTCACCACCTGAAACTATTTCTTCTCCGTTACTTGTCAAAGTATATGATCCCTCACCAAAGAGGCAACAGATTCCGTCACCAAAGGCATCTTTGATCATGAACATATAGTCACCATCTGCAAGAGTAAATGTCTCAGTAATTGTTGCTCCAGGGGTGAAATATGGACCACCGCTTTCTAAGACAATTCCATTGCCATCCATAAGCATCCAGGTAGTTTCAGATGGGAAATCGTCGAGGTTGAGGGTAAGGATCACAGTATTTCCATAACAATCACTCGGTTCAGAACCATCGCCACCAATCGTGCAAACAACAGTTGTTTGCCCACAATTATCAGAAGCCGTTACATTGAAAGAAACATTAGCTCCACACTGCCCGGAGTCACTGGATTGTGTAATATCGCCCGGACAAGTTATTTCAGGATTTGAATTATCTACTACGGTAACAATACCTGTACACTCGTCCTGATTTCCGTTGCCATCTCCTACTCTTACTGTAACGGTATTTGGACCCACATTTGAACAATTGAAGGAGCTTGGTATCACAGATAGCGCATTGGTCCAGCCGCAATTATCTGTAGATCCGTTTTCTACATCATCTTCGGTGATGGTTACATTACCGTTTTCGTCGAGGTAAACCGTGATATCCATACACCCGGCTTCGGGGTCGATCTGATCATCGACATGAACAGTCGTGTTGCAGGTAGAAGAATTACCGTTGACATCAGTGACAGTCAACGTAACGGGAACATTTTGGCCTTCCTGTCCACAATGGAACGTATTGGGGCTGACACTGTACCCGGCAATTCCGCAAAGGTCGTAGGAATTGTTATTGACATCTGCTGGTGTGATAGACGCCTGACCATTAGCATTGAGTAAGGCAGTTGCTGTTTTACAAATTGCTGTTGGTCCTGTATTATCCACCCCATCTGGCAGATTAACCGTCAGCATATCCGTGCAGCCATTGGCATCCATAACATTAACCGTATATGAACCATCAGTAAGTCCCGATATATCCTGAGTGTTAGCTCCATTTGACCAGGAATAACTGTATGGTGCCGTCCCTGCCCCGACTGACAGGTCTATGGAGCCATCGTTGCCTCCCGGACAAGTCGGAGAGGTCGGATTGCTCGATAGTTGCAGACTGGCCGGGCAACATCCTCCCGGAGGTGGATTGACGTTTACATTAAAGTTACAGGTTCCAACCTGGTTTTGATTATCTATGGATGTAACGGTGACCTGTGTCGATCCGGGCTGGAAAGTCGATCCCGAGGGATGACTATACCCTGTTATCATAGGGTTCGGGTCACAATCATCCACAATGGACGGCGCAGGGTAGGTAACCGTTATTGGGTTACAACTCGTCACGTTTACATCGGGACAGGTTAACACAGGCCCTCCGGAGTCAAAAAAGGTAGCGTTGATGGTGGCAGGGTATAATGAACCACACGCTTCGGTTAAGAGTACCGTATTTCCTGCATTTATGGTTATGGTGATTTGTTCACCACAGGCAAGAGGAGGAAAATCATAATAGACCCAGTCATTATGAAAATTCGCACTTCCAAAGCCTGTGCCTGGACAAGCTGACACCACATTAATGTTAGCACCACATCCAGGAAGATTACCGATGGTTGTATCATTGAAATAACCATCAGGATCAAGATTAGGAATGGATGTCGTTCCTTGTGATGAGGAAATAGTTAACCCTATTCCGTTGTTATTTAAATTGTTTTGGTTAAGGTTACCATGCCAGTGTTCAATATAAACACGAACAAGGCCATTATTCAGTACACAGTAGCCAACCTGGGTGGCGTGGGCATTTGCCTCCTGTATTCCGAAGAACATACTGCCTAGCGTTACCATAGCTATAAGCAGAAATCGCCTGAATAAAGGAAGGCGAGTCCTTTTTGTAATAGTAAGTAATTGTCCCATTTTCATTGTTTTTATTTACAGATTTATGAGTTATGTTCGAAAATTGTATAAAATATTCCTTGAGAATCCGAGGGGGAGATTCATCTTGAAAAATCATTATCCTGATTAATAGAATAGTATTTTGTGTTTCTGACTCTACAGAATAACAATTACAATGACATTCAACTTTTATTGTTGGGATTGAAAGGGAGGGGGGAAACAATAATCCGCAGTTTCATTTACGAAAGCCAGCCCAAAATGTTTCGATATTTTGTGCTTTTATTGTTTACAGTCGCAATATATAAAAATTTATTATAAAAAAAAGAGCCATTCCGAAGAATGACTCTTTCTATACACTTTGTTCTATTAGCTAACTTGTATCGCACCTGGTACAGGTGTCAATCTGTAATTATCTACTCAAAATAATCTGTTTGCTCAAACGCTTTCCATTGGAGGTAACTTGCAGGAAGTACACACCATCGGCCAAATTAGTCATTTTGGCTGTGATGAGCGTAGTTTCCAACCTGTCCACTTTTTGTCTCCAGACTATTTCTCCAAGAGCATTGAACATTTCAATTTCCATGGATTCATCCAGGAAGCTTGTTACATCGATGTTCAATAATCCGGCAGTTGGGTTTGGATAAACGTTGAAGTCATCTTTATCAGTTATACTGCTTTCCGGAGTATTCACGTCAATTTGCTCACTGTAATCGATAATTGGTGGCTGGGTATCAGGCAGGTAACTGCAGTTTAGGTTCCAGTTCCAGACCACATTGTGGTCAGAGGATATCCGGTCATTGCTGATAAACATACCGGTCATGTAGGTTGTCAGTGAAGAACCTGAGTCGTTTACATCCAGTCCTTCCGGAGCATAAATGTTTGCGATAACATTCGAACCCTGACCTACAGAAGCATTATCACTCACAAAGATCACTATGGTATGACCATCAGGATTAACTGTGTTCGTTTCTCCAATGTACATTTTCCTGCGAATCTTCATTTCTGTTGGCTGGTTGAAAATGATTGTAGCGTCCTTGGCCGTTGTCAGACTTCTCAGGTGAATGTCTGCGTTGTCAATGATCAAGGTTGCTCCAAATCCAACATAAACATTTCCGTAATTAGTTCCGGATAAAGTCATCGTTGAGTTACCGGCGACATTCACATTGTTAAAATTGTTGAATGGATTACTCTGGAATGCCGGGAATGGAATGTTGAAATCAGCATCGATGAAATTATTGATAAAACTACTTCCATCCACCTGCACATTATCCGCATCGGCTCTAAAGAATGTGAAAATATTCGAGTTCAAAGCGACCTCGGCTTCATCAGCATCCTCGATACCGACACCTCCACCGATTACATCAGAGAGGTACATTTCAAATTCTTCTCCTGAAATGATCGTATAAGCTGACAGTAAGGTTGAGATATCCACGTCAATGGTAGTGGATTCAACAGTGAAACAACCCAAAGCATCAGTGACTGTTACAAAGTAAGTACCGTTTGCAGGTGCAATGACCTGAGAAGCGTTTCCAAGACCATCAGACCAATTGTAAGTCAATGGGAAGGTCAATACTTCAGGATTTAACACCTCAGCAGTCAGTACTTTGATTCCCTGGCACCATGTTGGCAGGTCATCCTGGGTGATCTCCACTTCCGGAAGTGGGTTAATCACAACGTCAAAGCTACAGGAAACGGACAAGCCGGCTGCATCAGAGAAGGTATAGGTAACCGTATGCGTGCCGACAGTGAAGAAATCTCCCGGGTTATAGTTACTAACTGTAGAAACAACAGCACAATTATCAGTAGCCGTCGGTGGAGTCCAGCTCACTGTTTGAGCTCCACAACGGGTAATAGTACCAGGACAAGGAGTAGCAATCATCGGAGCTTCCGTATCATTAACCGTAACATCAAAAGTACATACATCGGTATTACCACCTGCATCAGTTACGGTGCAAGTAACAGTAGTTGTACCTACAGGGAAGAAATGCCCTGATTCGATTTCCGTTAATGGCATTCCGCCGCCGCCTGATTGAGCTTCAACGCAGAAATTAGTTTTTTCTCCTTCTGCAAACTCACCACCTGAAACTATTTCTTCTCCGTTACTTGTCAAAGTATATGATCCCTCACCAAAGAGGCAACAGATTCCGTCGCCGAAAGCATCTTTGATCATGAACATATAGTCACCATCTGCAAGAGTAAATGTCTCAGTAATTGTTGCTCCAGGGGTGAAATATGGACCGCCACTTTCTAAGACAATTCCATTGCCATCCATAAGCATCCAGGTAGTTTCAGATGGGAAATCGTCGAGGTTGAGGGTAAGGGTCACGATATTTCCATAACAATCACTTGCTTCTTCTCCGCCAATGGTACATACATAGGTAAAACTACAATTATCAGATACCTGAACATCAAACGGCACACTGGCACCACAAAATCCAGCATCTGTACCTGAAGTGATATTTTGTGGACAGGTAATTTCCGGTGGTGTAACATCATCGATGATTACGGTCTGATTTTGACTGGAAGAGTTGCCATTACCGTCATTATACGTCCAATTGATGGTGTAGGTTCCCTGCTCATTAAAAGAAACCTGGTCATTGGTGGTACCTGTTACCTGACCCGCACAATTATCTGTTGCAGTAGGTGCGCTTACGTCCGTACCGCATTCAGCTGTAACGGTCGGTAATGAGGGGACGTTTGGTACTGGAGCGCTATTGTCCTGAACATTTACTGTAGCTGTACAAGTTGATACCTGGTTGTTATTATCGGTTACCGTTAAGGTCACCGTATTATTTCCAATATTGCCACAACCAAAACTGGAAGGTTGTACACTTAAACTCCCAATACCACATGCATCATTTGATCCGCCATCGACATCAGCAGCTGTGATCGAACCACTACCGTTAGCATTCAATTGAACCGTTGTATTTTGGCACACGGCGTTAGGAGCAACATTGTCCTGAACGTTTACGGTTGCGGTACAAGTTGATACCTGGCCGTTAATGTCTGTCACGGTTAAGGTCACGGTATTATTACCCACATTTCCACATCCGAAAGTGGAGGGTTGTACACTCAAGTTGGCAATACCACATGCATCGTTGGAACCATTGTTCACATCAGCAGCTGTAATTGATCCGTTTCCACTGGCATTCAACTGAACAGTTGTATTCTTACAAAGAGCATTTGGTGCTTCATTATCTTCCACTGTAATGTCAAAAGTACATTGGTCAGAGCCAACTGTATTGGTAGCTGTGGCAGTTACCGTTACTGTACCTACCTGGAATGTACTTCCGGGATTGTGAGAATAACTAATTGACGAAGGTGGAATTCCTGTGTTTTCCGTAGCCGCAAAATTGACTACTGCATTACATTGACCCGGATCAGTATTTACAGTGATATTGCCAGGACATTGAATATCCGGCCCCACTCCTGAAACAGTTACGGTAAAAGAACAACTCGTAAAAAGCCCGGACTGGTCCGTAACAGTAAACTGATTGGTTGTAATTCCGATCGGGAAGGTAGATCCACTGGCCAACCCCCCGGTTTGGTTGGTGGTAGGTGTACAATTATCTGTACCTACAGGAGGAGTATAAGTTACTGTTGCTCCACTAGAGCTCGTTGCGGTTGCTGTTATATTAGCAGGGCAAGTGATGGAAGGAGCAGTATTATCAACTCCGTCCGGTAAGTTTACCGTCAACATATCGGTACATCCATTGACATCCGAAACATTAACGGTGAATGAACCTCCCATAAGACCTGATATGTCCTGAGTATTTGCTCCATTTGACCATGAATAATTATATGGTGCTGTTCCTGCTCCGACGGATAGGTCGATGGAGCCGTCGTTGCCACCAGGACAAGTCGGAGAGGTCGGATTAGTCGACAGTTGCAGACTGGCCGGGCAACATCCTCCCGGAGGTGGATTGACGTTTACATTAAAGTTACAGGTTCCAACCTGGTTTTGATTATCTATGGATGTAACG
>QQUB01000159.1 GCA_008501835.1 Bacteroidota bacterium | reverse complement strand
CGAAAATATTTTCGAACATATGTTTTTTGTAGTTTGTCATGTCAAGTAAAAGGGAAAGTATTACTCCTCAAATTCCATTGCCAAAATGACAGCTTTCCCATTTTTATAATGTTCCATATTTGTGGGCAACTTCCATGCCATAAGCAAATTACCCAAAAATTAACCCAAAAAAGATTTAATTGACTTAAAGTTTTTGATAAAACCAGACAAAAAGGCAGAATAAAAAAATAACAGGCGGGCCCAACCAATAAAATGATCAGACCCGCCTGTATTTTATTTTTAAACGAGACAGATTGCCCCGAAACGCTTATTCTACCACTTCCACCGTTTCAGATACTTCAGCTTCCACTAATTCTTCTTCACCATCCAATAAGGCTTTCTCCTCTACTTCATCCAATTCTACTCTCAGGTTATCAATAATAAACTCCTGTCGTGCCGGTGTATTTTTACCCATGTAATAACTCAGGATCTTGTCGATATCCGTATCTTCATTCATCACAACCGGCTCCAGCCGGATATTTTCACCAATAAAATCACCAAATTCATTCGGCGATATTTCACCCAAACCTTTAAATCGGGTAATCTCGGCTTTTCCACGCAACTTATCAATAGCCTCAAGTCTTTCCTGATCAGAATAACAATAATAGGTATCTTTTTTATCCCTCACACGGAATAATGGAGTTTCCAGAATGAACAAATGCCCGTTTCGCACCAGTTCAGGGAAAAACTGTAAAAAGAACGTAAGGAGCAACAGTCGTATATGCATTCCGTCCACATCAGCATCCGTGGCGATGACTACCCGGTTGTACCGAAGATCATCCAGGCTGTCCTCAATATTCAGGGCATGCTGGAGTAAATTAAATTCTTCATTCTCATAAACCACCTTTTTTGTCAAACCGAAGCAATTAAGCGGTTTTCCCCTAAGGCTAAATACCGCTTGAGTCTGTACATCTCTTGCTTTGGTAATGGAACCACTGGCAGAATCTCCCTCCGTAATGAAGATGGTGGTAGCCAGTCTTTTTTCTTCATCCGATTTCCTTGGACCATCACTGTAATGGACGCGGCAATCTCTGAGTTTCTTATTGTGAAGATTGGCTTTTTTGGCTCTGGTATTAGCGAGTTTTTTAATGCCCGCTATCTCCTGACGCTCCCGCTGTGATTGCATGATGCGTTTTTCAATGGCCTTTTTCACTTCCTCGTTACGGTGCAGGAAATTATCCAGTTTTTCCTTGATAAAATGGCCGATGAAGGTTCGGATGGTCGGGCCATCGGGGCCTATATCCGTTGACCCCAGTTTGGTTTTGGTCTGAGATTCAAAAACAGGTTCCTCCACTCGAACGCTGATCGCAGCCATGATGGAAGAGAGGATATCTTTACGATGAAAACTCTTATTATAATGTTTCTGAATGGTTTCCACGACAGCTTCCTTGAAAGCATTGAGGTGTGTTCCCCCTTGAGTAGTATTCTGACCATTCACAAAGGAATAATACTGCTCACCATAATGGTTTCCGTGACTCAGTGCCACTTCAATATCCTCTCCTTTGAGGTGAATGATAGGATAGCGCAGGTGCTCGCTGGTAGTTTTACGTTCAAGCAGATCCAGCAAACCGTTTTTGGACTGGAGTATTTTCCCATTTAACCGGATCTTCAGGCCAGCATTCAGGTATGCGTAGTTCCAAAGTTGATTTTCCACATAGTCCATGCGGAATTTATACTTCTTGAAAACACTGGAATCCGGTTTAAACATAACCAGTGTACCATTGTCCTCCGTCATTTTTTTGACCTTGTGATCCTTAGTCAGCTCCCCTCTTTCAAATTCCGCCTGTTTGGCTTTTCCCTCCCTGACGGCCTGTACCTTAAAATAGTCAGACAAAGCATTTACTGCCTTGGTACCCACACCATTCAAACCAACTGATTTTTTAAAGGCCTTACTGTCGTACTTACCTCCTGTATTGATCTTCGAAACACAGTCGATAACTTTTCCCAAAGGAATACCCCGACCATAATCACGTATGGATACAATACCTTCTTTGATGGTAACATCAATGACTTTACCGTGCCCCATGACATATTCGTCAATAGAGTTATCTATTACCTCCTTAAGCAAAACGTAGATACCGTCATCCGCAGCTGATCCATCTCCCAGCTTCCCGATATACATACCCGGACGCATCCTGATGTGTTCCTTCCAATCCAGTGAGCGAATGTTATCTTCGTTATAAGTTACTTTAGCCATATTGTTCTTTTATTAATGCTTAATTGCATCAATACATAAATAAAATGGGGTTAAAGCGGTTCGCGTCATAGAAATACCATTTTTCTAAAAATAGTATTTCTGATCGATCGACAACCGTTTCCCGTCACCCAGCAAAACTACAAAAAAAGCAAAAATTTTAATAAACATTTTGTGTTTTTTATTTCAAATTTAAAATTTTTATTGTCGTTTCTAAGAAATACTATTTCTTGGAGAAATAGTATTTCTACATTGCGCCCCTCATACAACATGAAACAGCGAGCCTGCGAGCACTGAAACAACCTCAAATGTGAGCATGCGAACATCAAACGCGAGCCAGCGAGTCCATTTACCGCTTTCTAAAAACAAACGACCACTTAACCTCCCAAAAGGCACCATACATAAAAACAACTGGACTTTAGCAGGCAATGCCGTTAAATTTGGGACTTAAGTTTTCTCATAGTATGTTTAATTTCCTCCTACATCTCAAGCCCTTCAAGAGGTGTAGGATTTTTTTTATCCCTTTCTGAAAAACGCTAAAGAACTATAACCTATATTATACTCCTGCAACCCGACCTTTTCCAAGGGCTCGGGTTGTGTTTTTTCCGTGAATTCTTCCGGCTAAAGCATCTTTTTCCATTCACCAATCGTCTTTAAGGTAATAAGAGCTCTCCGTTACACACAATAATCATTTTTTAACCGCATCCTTCACTTACCTGCGTCACATCATTCATTATGAGGATGCCAAACTTTCTAACCATGCAAAAGTCATTTTGGATCGCATTGTTACTTATTGCCTTTACCTACAATGCACAAGCCCAGTTTGTCACTACTCCACCGGCCAG
>QQUB01000358.1 GCA_008501835.1 Bacteroidota bacterium | reverse complement strand
CGAACCCCAATAGCCCAGGCGATAGCCGGTAATGAGCATTTTGTCAAAATAAGTTCGGTAAGGGTTGTGAGGTGTGTCGAATAGTCGCATCAGGCCAAGGTTGACGGCCCATCCTGCTTTTGGGATAAGTTCAACTTCGATGTTCTGGGTTTGAATGTTCACCTGGTCTGCAGAAAAGCCGGAGCCACCATTGCCACCTGTTCCATAAGAGACATCTCCCCAGGTCCAGTCGATCTCGAGGGAAGCCCGGAAAATAGCTTTGCCATTAAATAGTTTTGGGGAATAAATGAAAAAGGGGAGGATGCGTTGTTCGACATATTTCGGACTCAGACTGTCTGAAGTAATGGTAGTGTTTGTTCCGAATAGCCGACCGACGATCTGCCCCTTCAATAAGTCATTTTCAGGGTAGATATTATTGGACACTCCTTTTGTGAAAAAGAAAGCCAGGAATTGAAATTCTTTATTGGCTTTTTGGGGAACTTCCCTGTCGAAAGTTTGTAGAAATTCACCGCCTTCCTGTGCGGAGAGGGATAAAGTGAAAGCAAAGAGCAGAGTTGTGAGTAAAAACCTTTTCATTAGGATAAGATTTAGAATGAAAGGATCAGGCTGATAGCAAAACCGAAAAGCAAAAGGCTGCCCCGGCAGAATAGGTGCCGGAGCAGCAAAATAAAGTTAGTTATTGAATTTTTTCGTATTTCTGAACATTGGTAGTTCCAAATGCTCCACCTGCTGTACTTCCAAAACCAGCTGCCGCGGTTGGAGGAGTAAGCCCGAGATCAGGTGAGGTTTGAACGACTTCATAAGTCATCATGGAACCGTCTCCGCTAATTTCGTAAATACCGGTTGCAGTCAGGGTACTTGGAGTGGTCTGATCGAGTACAATATCCCAAATGTTACCGGTTCCTGAAGCGGATTGGTTGAAACTTCCTTCAAGTACAGTCTGGTTACCATCTGAATATTGTTCAACACGGTAGGTTAGCATGTCGAATTCAACATAAATAGAATCAACGTTGAAAGGGTCTCCGGCGAGTAAAGGAGCAACATTTGATCCTGAAGACTGCCATTGAGTCATTTGAACACCTTCAGGGCATGGATCGCAAATACCACCACAGTCAACACCTGTTTCATCACCATTCATAATGCCATCATCACAAGTAGGACATGGGGCACAATCGCCACCACAGTCAACACCTGTTTCGTTTCCATTTTGAATTCCGTCAGTACATGTAGCATCATCATCTTTGTCACATCCAGTAGTAGTGATCATTACCGAGCCAGATAAGGCAAATAAAAGCAAGAAAATTTTTAGATTTTTCATGATTATCTAAGTTTTAGAAGTTTAATGTTTAATATGATATGATTCCAATTAATTTTTGATGTTTGCCAAAGTTTTTAATTCCATTTTGTTGAGTTTGCCTGCATCATTTTTGGGTAATTCAAGCAGGAAAACAACAGATTTCGGAACTTTGAATTTGGCCAGTTTGGATTTACAATGCATTTTGACTTCCTCTGCATTTAAGTCCATTCCAGACCTCCTGACCACAAAGGCACGGCCGCTTTCTCCCCATTTCGGATCGGGAATGCCAACAACAGCTACTTCAGAAACTGCAGGTAATTCCATGATCACTCTTTCAATTTCGGCAGGATAAACATTTTCCCCGCCGGAGATATACATGTTCTTGATCCGGTCAACCACATACAGATATCCTTCTTCATCCTCACGTACCATATCGCCGGTGTGAAACCAACCATCTTCGATAGACTTTCCGGTTGCCTCAGCATTGTTCCAATATCCAGGAGTGACCATTGGGCCTTTGAGTAATAATTCACCGGGTTCGTTAACCTTGGTTTGATGGCCGGCCTCATCTACTATTTTAATCTGAACATAAAAATTCGCTCTGCCGATGGACCCTTTTTTTCGAACAGCATCGTCCTGATGCAGGGAAGTGAGGTTAGGGCCTACCTCCGTCATTCCATACCCCTGTCGAACAGGAACTCCTTTATCCTGCCATGTTTCAATGAGTGGAATAGGCATGGGCTCGCCACCAACTATCAGGTAATGCATGGTGCCGAAATCCGCTTGCTCAAACCCTGGACTATCAGCTATCATCTTTAACATGGTCGGCACTGCCATGAAAATGGTTACCTGTTCTTCCTGAAGCAGATCTAATACAGCTTCCGGCTCGAATTTTTTCATCAGGCAAGTATAACCGCCATGATGCAGGAAGGGGGTCAGCAATACATTCCAACCTCCGGTATGAAAAGGGGGCATTACATTTATGGTTCGGCTTTCTGAGTTGATAATCAGACTCATAGCCGTATTGATGCTGTTCCAGAACAACATCTTGTGTGAGTAAATCGCTCCTTTGGGAAAACCGGTGGTGCCCGAAGTATAAAGGATGAAAACCGGATGGTCTTCTTCAAGGGAAACGATGTCAAAATGCTCATCTTCATCCCGGCTCACCTTTGGATCACAAAACTCAGTAAGCGATTCCATGGACCATTTTCCTGGAATAATGCTGTACTGGTCGGATGCCTGCAGAACTTCAAAGAACTTTGATTCATTGATCACCAAAACAGGAGAAGCATCAACCAGGAGGTAATCAATTTCAGCAGAGGTTAACCGGTAGTTCAGTGGAACAATTATGCAACCGGTTTTTTGGGCTACACCAAATAAAAGGATGTATTCCAGGCAATTTTCAGCCAGAACGGCAATCCTGTCTCCTTTGGTAATTCCAAGATTGTCAGTCAGATGATGAGCAAGTCGGTTGCTCATCCTGTTAAGGTCGCCGTAGCTTAGGGCTCGCCCTGTTTCATATTCTTTAACGGCAATTTTTTCCGGGCTGTAAATGGCCCACTGACTTAACCAATCTTGTTTTTGAATTTTCATAATATAGTGTGATTGACTACCATTTGATATTGTACGGCTTCTGTCATGTCCTTAAGGTTGAAATGCCCGTATGGTGAGGAGGAATAAGCTTTTTGTCCGGTCTGCCCGGGGATTTTACACGTATTCTTCCCATATACGATACATCCGTATCCCACTACCTGATCTACTGAAGACCAGATGCTGTAACGG
>QQUB01000376.1 GCA_008501835.1 Bacteroidota bacterium | reverse complement strand
GGGTAGCTTTATCACAAAACCTTTCCCGCCATTCTTCCAGGTTGCCCTTGATTTGAGTGGTTTCGGCATCAACATATTTTTCGTAAATTTCACCGATGTCCAGTAAATATGGAGCCATCCCGTTTTCAGGATGAACCACATTGATGTCATAAAAGTCGTACCCGTAAAAATTGATACCCTTTATTTCACAACCTTTTGAAATTTGCAGAGGCGATAACAGGAAAGCCCAAGCCGCGATTAACAACCTTAAAGAAAGATTCAAACGAATTCTTTTCATGGATTTGTGATTATGGAATTCAGGTTGCAGGTTCTCAGTTTATGTGCCATAAATACTATTTTTTCGAAAAATAGTATTTATCTCCCCGTAACCAGTAATCGGTAACCAGTTTTATTTGCCCTTCGCCATCTGTTGCATCAGTTGCTTTAATTCAGTCGGGCTGAATTGTTCGATCGACAAACTATCGAGATGATAAAATGCCATCGAAAATTCATCCGTATTCCTGATCTCTTTTAATAACTCAACCGATGATGACAATTGCTCGAAAGATACACTTTCATGCCGAATTTCGTCACCCTCATAAAGAAAATACCCTTGAAGATAAGTACTTTTTATTACACGATATCGATTGTCGGAAAGTTTGGAGAATCTGGTTTTGTCTCCCAGCACAGACAAGGTCAGGTTGTTAGAGAGGTGAACGAGTTGCTGGTCACGAAAGATACATCCCCACTGGAATAACGGCAACACCAGGTCCATTGGTAAAGGGTACCGTTTTTTGGTGTCGAGGTATTTGGATGCGGCATCGAGGTTCAGGATGGAGTTGGTTTCCAGATAATCTTCAACTTCCCCCATATTATAAAACATCAACATTGCCCGGTCTGCGGGAGGGATGTCTGATTTTTTCGGATTTTTGAATTGATGAAGTCTTAAGGTTATGGAAAGGCTTTGATTTTTATCGTTAAGTGCTTTTTTTATCGAATCCAGCAACAGGAAATAATTTTCCTTACTGTCTCCGCTCCAGTCACAGTCCAGCTGAAGCTGTTTGAAAGGACCATCGGCTATATTTGCATGAATAGATTTGACCTTTTCCAGAATTCTATCGGCCAAAATCCTGACCTCATCAGGAGGAATGATTTTCATTGCTGAATTGGTAATATACACAACGGGGATGATCTCATAATTATCCGGAAAGTCCGTTTTGGATTCCAAAACAGCTACAGGTAATGGGATTCCATCTTCAAGCGCTACATCAAAGTATCGAACATATAATTTAGAAGTACTCAGGGTGGAAAGAAAATCAATTTCTTTTTCTTTAGGCAGGAACTCGCTTTTCCAATGATAAAAGGCAGGAGTAACGGTAAATTCTTTTGGAGAAGGGGAACAGCTGACTAACAGACCGAGAACCAGGAGCAGGATGCTATAGCGGGAAATGCCTGTCATAAGGGTTAAGGAATTCTGGATATTGGTTGCCGGCTTAGAGACCATAAATACTATTTTTCCGAAAAATAGTATTTATCTCCTTGTAACCAGCAACCAGTAACCAGCAACTGATCATTACTTCTCAGTTCTTTTGATCATTTTTTCAATGTCGTCAATGTCCACGGCTTTGTGGCCCCTTTTGAGTTGCCTTTCAGAACCGTTGGTGATCTCAGCAGAGTATAAAACCCTATCCTTGATGATCACTGCAATTGAACCGTCTTCAGAAGCGGTATCATAACTCTCAAAGCCCTTGTAACCATCGATGGTGGTTGTACGCTCATAGCCGGTTGAGGTTTCCTTATCCATTTCAATATTCGTCCAGCCCGCCAGAGCATTGATGGCCAGACCAAAACCACCTGAATCTACAATGGTCAATTCAAGTGTACTGTTTCCATCTTCGTATTCTGCATTGGCAACGGAAGTTTTGATATCTCCGAATCCGGTTTTTTGACTTTCTGAAGAAACCAGGTCAAAGCTGCCGATTGATTTTGGAAATAACTCTTTCAAATCGCGGTGATCAATCACGATCACATCCTTACCATCGTTAAGCTGTTTAAGTGCATCCTGAAGATTGTCAGCCTTGATTTTTACGGTGCCGTCTTCATTCTCAATATCGATGTTAATCCCGTCTTCGTTGATGTTGATATTGGCTTTTTCGCCATCTTCGTTGACATTTACGCTGATACCATTGTCGTCTTCACGCAGTTCCGTGTCATTCTTTTTTTCACTGGAGCATGCAACCATCAAAAACGCAAAAATTGCCAGGACTGGCAGGTAGAAAAGCTTGTTTTTCATCATTAATAATTGGATTTGGTTTAAAAAATGTCATGTCGATAAATGCAAAAGGGTTTCCCTGCAAGATCGACATTTCAATATTAGGAATTAATTGTTCGGGGTGCTTCATTTTTCTATTAAAGGCAGGAGTTATCCGTCAAATTTCGGCTTTTTTGGCACCGGATCATGGCCATGCGGCCCCCAAGGGTGGCATTTGAAGATTCTTTTTAATCCCAACCAGGTGCCTTTGAATATTTCCCACTCCATTATTGCACCTACCATATAGTGTGAGCAGGTGGGCTGGAAACGGCAGCGGGGTCCAAGTAAAGGAGAAATAGCTACCTGGTAAAATTTTATGGGTAAAATGAATATCTTTTTTAACAGATCGTTCATGATCAATTTTTTAGTTTATCGGAAACCACCACTTCAATATCTCAAATGTCCATTTTCCAACCTTCCTCAATTAAACTCCAGCGTTTCTTCCGCTTTTCCTTTTTGAAACAAAAATGAAGCTTCCTTGTTGTTGGGGCCTCTGAAAATGATCACATTTTTCTGATCATCGTAAATATCCATGAGCAGATCATTTTTGAAGTAGATTTTTTCAAGGCTGGGAATGTCTGTAATTTCCACATAACACCAAACACCCATATAATCCTCGGAGCTTTCCTTTCCAATAAATACGTAAGTTCGCTCCCTTCCGTTTACTTCAAATTTTAGATGTTGATTCAGGTACCTTTAAATGTAAATTTCTGCTTTTTCATCTTCTCTTTCCGTGCATAGGAATAATTTATCAGCTCCCTTCGCACGTAACGCTGCCTCAAGATCATC
>QQUB01000840.1 GCA_008501835.1 Bacteroidota bacterium | reverse complement strand
TTTCAGAAATACGGATGTTTCAGCAAGATATTTTGGAATCGGGGCGAGACCTCCGGCAGACAAATGAGCTTTGACAATTTTTCCGTCTTCATCAAATGTCAATAAACAGGCAGCATTAACGGAAGCAATATCGAGGTGGGTGCGTTTGCAGACTTTTTCAAAATTGAACCTAAAAGGCTCTTCAGGAATTTCGAAAAAGATCTTTTCAATAATCTCTTCAGGATCTTTATCAAGTTGTTTGTAACCCTTATAAAAATCTCTCAGTTTTACTTCACGGGAATGTGGCCCATTTTTTAAAACCAATGAACTATCCAGGGCCAGAAAAAAGATGGTCATATCGCCTATGGGGGAAGCGTTGACAAAATTTCCGGCAATTGTTGCCATGTTTCTGATGGGCGTGGAAGAAACGAGTTTGACATATTGTTCCAAATCCGGAAAAATCCGCTGCATCACAGCAGATTCGGCGATATCCGTCACTGTCACAGAGGCTCCGAGATAACACATTCCATCCCTTTCTTCAATATCATTCAATTTAGGGTCGTCAAATAAAGGAACAAAATTTTCATGTGTCATATGCTCCGGCTTCTGTACGAAAAGATCCGTACCGCCCCCAGTAAAATTAGTGTTACCTAATGTCTCTTTTTCAGCAAATGGAATGCTTTTCAGCTTATCTTTAATACTCAGGAAATATTCAGGAACATAATTCTTTTCCACTAACCACCCGAGCGTATCTTCCTCAGGCTTTGATTTTATCGTTTCAGCAATTTCCCCCGCAGCGCGTTCGATAGATTTATATCCCGTACACCGGCAAATATTCCCATCAATGGAGGCTATCGCCTTTTCCACTCGTTTATCCGATAGGGTAAAACCAGTCAGGGACATCACAAACCCGATGGTGCAAAATCCACATTGTGTGCCGTTGTGATTAACAAGAGTTTCCTGAACCGGGGTCAGATTGTTTCCATTAATTCCTTCTACCGTGACAATATGTTTACCATAAGCATTGGCGAGTGGCATCAGGCAGGAGGTCATACTGCGATAGGTCAGATTCCCATGTTCAAGTGAACCTACCAAAACAGTACATGCCCCGCAATCACCTTCCCGACAACCGATCTTGGTTCCGGTAAGGCGTTGATGCTTTCGTACAAAATCAAGTACCGTCACACCAGGAGAGAGAGAAACCTCTATCCTTTGATCATTGAGATAAAAGATGATCATGATTATTTGGTTTAAAATGAGTCAGAGCCTCTACAATTTGGGGTTTTACCGGATAAAAATCAATTATTCAGGCATTTACTTTTCGAGTTCCCTGATAAGTCTTTTGATGAAAGCTTCTCCTTTTTCCAGCTGATCTATAGCAATAAATTCATTCGCCCGGTGAGCCTGAGCAATAGATCCAGGGCCACAAATTACCGCCTGAAATCCACCCTCTGCAAATTGTCCTGCTTCTGCTGCATAGGCGACAGTGTTGAGTTTTTCATTGCCGGAGAGTTTTTTGATCCATGGAACAATGTCCAAATCCTCCGGAGTATCCAGAGGTGGTACAGGAGGGTGATGTTCTTTATTCACAATTCTAAACTCAGGAAATCTTTCTCTTAAAACTGCCTCTCTTTTCCGGCAATAAGCATTAAAATCATCCACGATCTCCTGAACAGAATCCTGCGGAATAACGCGAACATCCCAATGAAACGAACATCGATCGGCAATGACGTTGGGGGCTATTCCTGCTTTGATTGTTCCCACGTGCAGGGAGGTATGATTAGGTTCAAAACGATCGTCGGTATGCCCGGAATCAATTAACTGGTTCATTTTGTTTTCCAGCCAGAGAATCAAACGGGTTGCCTCATGAATCGCACTCACTTCCTGCTTGATGCGGCTACTATGACCGGCGGAACCGTTTACAGTGGTTTCATAAATACAAATTCCTTTTTGTCCAACAACAGGTTCCATCATTGTAGCTTCTCCGATGATGGCGTATTTGGGTTTTTCCTCGTAGGTTTTAATCATATCCTGAACCAGAAAAGGAGCACCCAGACAGCCAATTTCCTCATCGTAAGAAAAAGCAAAATAGATGGGCCGTTTTAAATCCGCTTCCAGCATTTCAGGAACACAGGCCAGACAACAGGCCAGAAAACCTTTCATATCACATGAACCTCTTGCATATAACTTACCTTCCTTTTCTGTCAGCGTAAAAGGGTCCGTATCCCAGGCCTGCCCCTCTACAGGCACTACATCCGTATGTCCGGAAAGGATCACTCCTCCATCGACGGCCGGGCCAATGCGGCAATGCATGTTGGCTTTTGTTTGATCATCGTTGTAATTCAAATGGCAGGTGACTCCATAGGATTCGAAGAAGTCCTTTAGCCAGGCAATGATTTCAAGGTTGGACTGACCGCCCAGGATGGGGAAGGAAACGAGTTTTTCGAGAATATTTTTGGCTGTTGTCATTGATTGAAGAATTAAAAATATTTAACCGCAAAGTACGCAAGGAAAGCGCAAGGTGCGCTATGTGTTTTTTGATAATTGAATTTTGGTTTTTTCCTATGGTTTTATGCTGGTCCCCATTCGATGAATACGCTGAACAGGAGTGCTACCCAGGCAACGAGCATAATGATACCTACCAGGGGAAAAATAAACCTTAGCCATCTATCAAAGGGCACCCGGCAAATACTCAACATGGCAATTAGCCCTCCAAGTGCGGGATTGAACAAATTGGTTACCCCATCGCCGATCTGGAAGGCTAAAATAGTTGATTGCCGGGTCAATCCCAATAATTCACCTACTGGGATCATAATGGGCAATGTAGCCAATGCCTGCCCGCTTCCGGAGGGGATCATCAGGTTGATCACCGATTGGGCGAGGGTCATGGCTACAGCAGATCCGTAAGTTGGTAAAGTGGAAAGTGCTGACGATAATTGGAAAGCTATTGTATCGCTGATATTGCCCATTTCCATGACCACTTTGATCGAAGTAGCATATCCTACCATAAAGGCTCCCGGTGCTACTATGGCGATGGATTTAAGGGCGGTTTCACTAAAATCCTTTGGATTCATTCTCGCTGCGATTCCACATGCGATGGAAATCATCAAAAAGATGGCGGAGATTTCATTGATGTACCAATGGTGTACAAAAATTCCATACAGCATTGCTGCAATGCCTCCGAGGAACAGGCTTAATACAATCCAGTTGTTTGCAGTGATCGAATATGTATCAATAGGATGAGTGAGGGTAAAGCCTTTGGTATCCAATCCTTTGCCTATACTTCGGTCCTTGTTTTTGAGAATTCTTTTGAAATAACGCACATTATACCAGGCCAGGATGCTCAATCCTGCCAAACATAAAACGCTTCTCAACACCGCTCCCGAGAACATGGGCATTTCAGCAATGGTATGTCCCGTTCCCACCGTGTAAGGATTTATTGGTGATAATCCAAAACCTACCGTAATGGCCCCGACTGAAATACCCGCTGCCAAAATGAGGTCGCCCCCAAGCGCCAGACTGATAACAGCGGCAATAGGCACCATGGCGATGTTATTTTCATACCCAACCGCTACGCCAAGGAAACCGTAAATAAAGGTCATCAGAACTACTAAAAAATACTTTTTTTCCAGTCCCATTTTCCGGATAATCGTTCCAACCGTATTTTCCACCATTCCGGATTTTTCCAAAACTCCAAACATGATACCACTGGCCAGCACGACAAAAATGATCCTCGCAGCTTGCACAAATCCAAGGGGAATTGCTGTAAACAAGTCGAGTAATCCAACCGGCGTCTGATCAATTTGCTGATATGATCCGGGAATCACCCGCTGACGACCATCTATCAATTCCCGTTCATAAGATCCTGCCGGCAAAATATAACTCAGCAGAGCTGTCAATACGATGATGATGAATAACATCACTACTGGATGTGGTATCCTTTCATACCACTTTTTTCTCGGCTGTTTTGACATAATCGTTGGGTTTTGAAATGTGGAAAGCCCTAAAAATAGACATTCTGATGAAACTGGGCTATTTTTCCTCCATTGTGATTGCTGTTACTAAACCAATACATCGATCTGTCTAATTTTATTGGCAAATTCTAAACTCATGGAGAGCAACAGCACTATTGTAAACATTGTGATGATCGTCATCATACTGCATTTCGTGGTAGGTTTCGTATTTTTGGCGAGAAAGCTCAGTGGTAAACCACAGGAGCATCAAGAAGAAAATGATGAGTAATAACCCGAATCAAAATCAACAAAATGAGATTTGACGACGAAGCAAAAACCTGGGATGAAAAACCAGAACGGGCGGAAAGATCCATTCTTTTTGCTGAAAGACTATCTGGTCTTATTAAAGCCAATGATTATAAAACCGGAATGGATTTCGGTGCAGGGACAGGTGTTACCAGTTTCAGACTTGCCGATGAACTGGAGAAAATCACGCTCATTGATTATTCCTCAGGCATGGTGGATGAGATCAATAAAAAGCTGGAGCAAAAAAATGCTACCCACATGGAAGCTCATTGTCTGAACCTGCTTGACCCCGCAAATGCCCTACCGGAAAAATACGACCTGATCTATTCCATCATGACGCTCCATCATATCCTTGATACAGAAAGATTACTGGAAGTTTTTCATCAACACCTCAACCCTGGAGGCATGGTAGCCCTGGTTGATCTCGATTCAGAAGATGGAAGTTTTCATGCCAAATATCCCGACTTTGATGGTCATCTTGGATTTGATCGTTCCGACCTGTTTCAAAAACTCAAAAACGCAGGCTTTGAGCATATGGTGGCAGAAGATTTTTACACTATTTTCAAAGAAGAGGATATAGAGAAGTCAAAGCCGTATCCTTTGTTTCTAATAAAAGCCCAAAAACAACCCTAATCCGATAATTCCACTTTCTTCTCTGGAGCTGTTTTATGGGTGTTTATAAAAAACACACCACTCAACAATACAACCGTGGCAATGATGGATTGAAGGGTTACCTGTTCGCTATTGAACATCCAGCCAAGAATAAGTGCCACAATTGGATTGATCAAGGTGGAGGTAGAAACTTTATCCGGAGAAACCTTGTGCAGCAGGTAGTTAAAACTTGAAAAACCGATGATGGATCCAAAAACTACAAGGTAGATCCAGGACATCCACCCTTTGGACGTCATCTGCTGGATGGAGAACTCAAAGATTTCTCCTGTTATCAAGCTGTAAATAATCAGTAGAATTCCTCCTGTTATCATCTGTCTTTCCGTACTCCTTCCTCTGGCTTTTGGTAAATCTACTTTGGCAACATATATCGATGCAACCGTCCAGCTGACCATGGAAATACTGACCAGACCAATGCCTTTCAAACTTTCCTTACTGGTCATGATGGAAGGTTGTCCAATAAGGATAACCATACCTATGATTCCGAGGATGGTCCCGAAAATATTCCTTTTCCCCGGAACCACTCCAATTAAAACCCACATAGCTAAAACGACCAAAAGCGGATCAAAAGCGATTAGCAAAGCTGCCATACCGGAGTCCAGATACTCAAGGGCCTTCACGAGAGCACCATTTCCAATAGATAAAAATAGAGTACCCATCAGCGCCCCGTACATCCATTGTTTAGGCGTGGGAATGGATTTTCTCTGGGCGAGCATCAAAGCAAAAAGTAAGATTCCGGCGATAAGGAATCTGCCCCCCGCCATAAAAAACGGGGGGATTTCCTTGATGGCAAAAGCATTAGCAAGGTAAGTAGAGCCCCAAATGATATAAATGGCGCCAAACGCCCCAATGATCAGCCACCTTTCCTTCATCAATCCTTATCGTTCCCCGGGTCCAGCACCATATCCTCAAAGACGGTAAGCATCCGGTTAGAGAACAGGGCAAGGTTGCGGAATTCACCTAATAATCCGAGATAGAGTACACTGTTTCTCGTTCCGATCTCATGTCTTTTGATACGCTTGATCTGATTTTTTCTGGCAGTCCTTACTTTTTTCACAAAAGAAGGCAATCGGTCCCGAAGCGTCTGAATTTCTGCTGAGTCGAAGTTTTTAAATGCATTTATGGTAAGTACAAACCGATCCTTAATCTGCTCATTGAGGTCTTTAAGCTCATCGATCTGTTCCTGGAGCAATGGTTTGTGATTATTATCCACATGGCTAAGACTTGACCTAACGATATCATTCACCACATCACCAAGCTCATTGAGGTAATCAGAAATGATCACATACATGTGCCCGGCCTCCATTTCGTCAGGATCAATGAGGTCGATCTTTTTGTTAGCAGATGATCTGATTTTTTCACACTTTCGGTTCAGCTTCCTGCACTCTCTGAAATTATTATTCAACCCAACGAGATCCTCCCTGGAAAGGTTCTGAAGCGTGCTGTCAAGTACCTCGCTAAAAGCTCCTAAAATCGTAGAAAGATTCTTTGTACTAAGGTCAATAGCCATGGCTTTTGTCAAACTTCCTTCATCAACAGATTTTTCAAAAGCGAGTTGCTCTTCAAGTCTCTTATGATGCAGACGATGTGTACGGTATATAAGCACTCCGGCCAATACCAAAACTAAAATAATCGCTATTGTACCACCGAAATAGAAGATACCTGCGAAAATAAAAGCTACCGTAAAGGCTGAAAATGCAGTAAAGAACCAACCTCCAATAACGGATAATACTCCTGATACACGATAAACTGCACTCTCCCTGCCCCAGGCACCGTCTGCAAGGGAGGTACCCATAAATACCATAAAGGTTACATAGGTGGTAGACAATGGGAGTTTCAAGGAGGTTCCTATGGCAATGAGAATACTCGCAACCACCAGAGTAACGGCAGCCCTCAACATATCAAATGACGGAGCATCCTTACCCATATGCATGGTACTTTTGATAAAAGGTGTTTGGTCAAACTGATTTTCAACCCCTCTTTTTACTCTTGACGGTAAAAAATTATTCACCGCCATGGCCATTTTGGAGAAATTACGTACGATACTTCTCGATACGGCATAAGAGGCAAATCGTTCATAACCTTCTTCCTGTCGACCAAGATCAAGAGAAGTTTTTACAACAGACCTGGCCTTCTTTGATGTCCAAAGAGTAATCACCATGACAAGCCCCGCAATCAGCAACAAAATGGTCGGAGTCGGCACCTTTCCGGCAAGACCATCCATCAGGAATGCATTGGCTGCAGCTCCGCTTTCGATATACATCTGGTACGAATTATATCCTGCCAATGGAACACCAATGAAATTCACAAGATCATTCCCGGCAAAAGCCATTGCCAAAGCAAAAGTTCCAACAAGAACTATTATTTTAAGTATATCTACCTTCGTAAACCATACTAACAATTGCAAAATGATTGCCCAGGCACCAAAGCTGATTAAGATGATCATAAAGGAATTCTCCTTGATGGACTCAACCAGTTCCTTGCTCATAAAAGATGCCCCCTTGGCTCCTTTTATCAACATGAAATAGGTGATAGCAGCGATCGCCATTCCGCCCCATATTCCTCCAAAATACCTCAGTTTACTTTTGTAATTAAAGGAGAAAAGTAACCTGGACAGATACTGTATTATCACCCCGGACGTAAAAGCCACAACCACCGATAGCAATATCCCCGATATAATGGCAAGAGCTTTCCCGGAATTGATGTACTCTCCTAAGGATTCAGCTGCCGGATCAGTATAGATTTTTATCAAGGAAAATGCTACTGCAGCACCTAACAACTCAAAAACAATGGATACCGTGGTGGAAGTAGGCATACCAAATGTATTAAAGACATCCAGCAAAATGACATCCGTAACCATCACAGCAAGAAAGAGTAAAATTATTTCGGAAAAATAGAAGTACTGCGGGTGAAAAATCCCTTTCCTGGCTACTTCCATCATACCACTTGAAAAAGTAGCTCCTGCAAGAATTCCGAGGGCGGCAATAAAAAGAATAAGTTTGAAAGGAGCTGATTTGGCACCTACAGCTGAATTCAAAAAATTAACTGCATCATTACTAACCCCGACCACAAGGTCAGAAATGGCTAATAAAAACAGTACTATAACAAGTATCAGGTAAAAAGTTAGCATAATCGTGAAGATATAAAGTTGGTCTTAAAATAATTTCTGGTCTTTTAGGCAAAAGAATCGGCTAAAGTAGAGAGTGAATGTAAACTGTATATTAAATCTAGTGTTTTATTTAAAAAAAATAAAAGAAAAAACGAGTTGAATTTATAAACGAGTTGATTATTATTGGTAAAGTATAAAAAAAAGTAATTTTACAGCATGATAGTTTTAATTTCTCCTGCAAAAAGTTTGAATCTCGATCCCGTCGATATTTCCGATCATTCCACTCCAAGAATGCTTGAAGAAAGCCAGGTTTTGGTGGATGTCTTAAAGAAAAAATCTGCCAGAAGCCTTAAAAAACTGATGGGTGTAAGTGACAAGATCGCCGAACTCAATGTTGCACGCTACCAGCAATTCGAGACGCCTTTTACACCACAAAATGCCAAACCGGCCATCCTCACCTTCAGCGGAGATGTGTATATTGGCCTGCAGGCAGATACCTTTACTGATGATGACCTTGCCTTTGCCCAGGATCATTTACGTATTCTTTCAGGCCTTTACGGTTTGCTTAAACCTATGGACCTTATGCAACCTTATCGCCTTGAGATGGGATTGCCATTTAAGTACAGAAGGAAAAAAAATCTTTATGAATTCTGGGATACCAAAATTACGGAATTGCTGAACACGGATATGCAAGAAAGCCAGGATGGTATTATCCTGAATCTCGCTTCTCAGGAATATTTCCGGTCCATTAAACCCAATGTCTTAAAAGGGAAGATCGTTCATGTGGCTTTTAAGGAAAACCGCAACGGGCAATATAAAGTGATTTCCTTTAATGCAAAAAAAGCCAGGGGAAGTATGGCACGCCAGATTATTCAGCAGAGACTTACACAACCTGAACAACTCAAAGACCTGGATGTGGATGGTTACTATTTCAACGAATCCATGTCTAATGAAGTAGAGATGGTCTTTACAAAGGAATAATTGAAGTTTTCGAAAAACCAGGTGCTTTATCTTAATTTTCGTTAGCGTTGGTTAATAATTTCTTACGAAAGCAACTCTTTGCAATTGTTTTACATCTGTTAACGTTGTAAGGGAAACCGGACAATTGAAATTTTGTCAGACCAAAAAGTCGGTTGCTCGTGTGGGAGCTGATCCAAAAATTACTACAATGGAAAAATTATTGCTATTTATTACCACATTGCTGTTCGCAGGAAACGCCATGGCCCAGCAGAATGGGCACACCTATGTTGACGGCAAAAAAATGGAATATATTATTGACGAATGTGGAGACACTTTGCTCGTCGCTAACCTCAATGACATTTCCATTTCTTCTCCTGTAAGTTTTGATAATTCCGACGAATACAAACGATACCGTAAATACAGGCGATATGCGGTAAAAGTACACCCGTATGCCGTTGAGGCCATCAGAATTTTCAAAGAAGTGGAATACGCTACAGAAACCATGAAAAAAAGGGAGCGTAAAAAATACCTCAAAAAATTACAGAAGGACCTCAAAAAAGAATTTGCAGATCCTTTGAAAAAGCTTACCAAAACCCAGGGATATATTCTGGTAAAAATGATCGAAAAAGAACTTGATACGCCAATGTATGAATTGATCAAGGACCTTCGAGGAGCATTTACAGCTTCGTACTGGAATACTTTCGGACGTACATTTGGATATCGTCTGAAAGACGGATATGTACCTGGTGAGGATAAGATCCTCGATGCAGTATTAAATGATTTGTGGCTTTAAAAGCATCCATTTAATTAATAAAAAAGGCGCGACCAATGATTTGGTCGCGCCTTTTGCATTTTTTATAGAAAATTTCAATTCTCCTGTGCAACGATTAGCGAATTTTCGTCGTTTCTCTTAGGATCATCCGAATTAACAGAAAAAACGTATCCAAAACTCACAATGCAAAAAGTACAAAATTTAACACAGGACAAAATCATAGATTTCGTGAGCTGGCAATTAAACGTGCCTTCTTCAAGCATTTTTCCCTCAAGTAACCTCTCCGGAGACCTTAACCTCGATCCATTTGATAAAATGTTGCTCATCGCTGAACTGGAAAGCAGATTAAACGTATTTCTCACTCCGGAAGAAGCTGCCAATATTGAAACTATTCAGGACGTGAGTTATTTCTTTCAGAAACATGCAGCATAGGTTAGTCACCAGTCTTCTCCCGGCACGATGTGCACGGGATGTCGCATTCGCTCCAAGTGGACAGTCTTAAAATTTTTCAAGGTTTTGCCTTTGCTTTTTTTTGGGAGGAAAGGCTAGACCTTGTTGAAACAGTAAACCCTACCCAACATGGCAAATACTTGCCATTTGTAGTTCCTCTATTTAAAAATGAAGATCTACCTGCATTCTGAAAAATAGATCGTCATCCGATGCATCTATTGCCCTGTAAGTGATATCTGACTGCACCTTCAATTTATGTCCAACGATAAATTTGGACACTCCCAGGGTATATTGGGTCTCCTCATTGGCTACTTCTTTATCTGGCTTGATATCCGTCCATCGACCTGCAATTTCCCAGTTGTTTTTAAACATATACCCCATAGAAAAATTTAATCCGGTGCCGGTATAATAAGTACCAATTACCTCGGATTCATCCCCATAATAAACATTAGGGTCACCATCAGCAGTACTCCGTTGAGCATACTCCGCCATAATGGAAAGTCCCTGATACTTAAACATCAGATCTGCTGAAAGGGTATTGATCGTCTTACCTGCAAAATCACCCTCTGGATCAATGATAAAATCACCCTTTTGCCCTCGCTCTCTACCTGCATCATTGTTGATATCATAAGCAACGGCAACAGCAAGCTTTGGAGTCTTTTCCCTCACGATGGCAGATCCCACATAATCTCCTTTAGATTTAAAACTTCCAAAAGGCAAAGCCTCAAGCTTAAAAGTATAAGCATGTCCCCCGATATTGCCAGAGGTAATGTTTTTTCCTTCCCCTGATCCCAGTGCGATCGTTTCGCGTAAAATGAATTTTTCTCCAAATTTATCATGATGCTTAAGCATGATACCTACATCACGATCAAGCGTAAACCTGGAGTTCAGCCGGGAACGGTCCACGAACTGCATGTTGCCTGAAGAAATGATCCTTTCCCTGTTTCCAGGCCACTTGCCTTGTCCTACCCAGATAGAAAAGTTTTCGAAAAAATTCCACTCAATACTGGCATCGAGAATAACATTGGCTGCATTACTGAAAAAGGAACTGTTTCCTCCTCCGTTATCTCTGTTGGATAAAGCCAACTCTGATTTGTACTTTAACTTCTCAGAAAAAATCCACCCATTAAATTTCAGCCTTGACCTTCTGATCAATATAGCTGATTCATAATCTTCAGCCCCACTTAATTCATCATTTGCCAAATTCCAATCATTGGTGAAAAGGGTTTGAAACCTGAAACCAACTTTCATGTAAAATGATGAATCTTGAGCTGTAATATTTATTCCCTTACCGAATTTAGGAGCTTGTATTTGGGCATTACCAGAATAGGTAAAACACAAGCAAAGGATCAGTGTGATCCCAGGCAAAATTACTTTCATTGGACAATTAAATTATTAAACAATTACGTACAGCGAAGATAGCTATTTTTGCCCAATGTTAAGGATTTATTAAGCTAATATTAAATCCATTTAAACTCCAGAAGCAACCTGCTTTTAATTGTCCAAAAAAGCAAGTGCTTCCGAAGATAACGTAATTGTTTAATAGCAAATTAAAGTAATTGTTATTACCCCAGGATGTCTCTAACATTAAAGAATCTTTAAGATTCAGACCCCAAGGTTAACTAAAAATAAATAACCCCAAACATTGAAAAATAGTTTTAAAAAAAGAAGGGAATTTCTGAATTATATTAATTTTATGTTAATTCAATGTTAATTTAATATTAACTCGTCTGTTATCTTTTTTCAAAACCCAGCCAATACACATTAACAATGAACTTTGGATTTACTGATATTCTAACCCTTTTGGGGTCTTTAGGTCTGTTTTTATACGGTATGAAAGTCATGAGTGAAGCCTTGATGGAAGTTGCCGGAGATAAAATGCGTAACATTCTGGCCTCTATGAC
>QQUB01000626.1 GCA_008501835.1 Bacteroidota bacterium | reverse complement strand
TGTCCCCTATCGGCATCAACAATGTCCTTGTATCTTTAAAACCTACCACTTCTGCAAGAACTGTTTTCTTCTTTGACTGTGTTGTCATGCTACACAACTCTCCTACCGAGGCTTCTGGTCCAAGAGCAAAATGTTTTTTTTGAAAAATCATATAAAGGTCCACCTTTGGAAAATAATTTGTCGACCTTCTGAACCACCCCCTCATCCGGGATCAAGGGCGGAGCGTGGTGAGGTTTAGTTCTTGCATCAATGATCAAAGAGCCAAGACACCCCCAGTGTTTATCCCGGGTAAAGGGAGAAATTCCATGAATATCATCAGCAGGGTTTGCCCTGGTAAAAGTTGCCCAAAGGAAATTATTGAGATTGGCTGAAACAAACGAGCTATCATCAACAAGTAAAATCAAGGGCACCTCTTCCAGATCATGGCGTACCAATTGTCTGCTCAACGTATGCATATCATGCGGCGCATTCTTTTTATCAAATTCAGGACCCTGGATACACAATATTCCAGGCTGAACAAACCGGGGTTTACTGAATCCTTCATGCAGAATAAAATCTTCCGGCAATGTTGCTTTGAGATTTCTGCGTTTTGGGCCGGCAGCGGCTACGATGACCTTGGAACCGGCATTCCATCCACTTCCTGAATAATCCAGGGTATCAATGGTAGTTTTGGTTTGAAAATGCAGATCCCTTCGCCAGTCTACCCTTTCGAGCACATGATTGAAAAAATTCGAAATATCATGGGTATTTAAGTTCGGAATTTCAGGATCCTTAGCAGCGATAAACAAGAATTTTGCCAATGAAGTTTGCCCACTCCCTATGATCCTGTTCGCTTGCGTGAGAATCTCTTCGGGGACAACTTCTCTTTCCCGGAAGGGCATATAACGTTCACTGCCGATAGCCAACAATAAGGGATGTACGCCTGCAGCATCAACAGCATGAATCTCCTCCACGCCAGGAAATTCCTGGGGGCCAAGTTCTTCAACCAGCTTATGAATAAGATATCCGAAACTGGTATCTTCAGCCGGAGGCCGGCCGACAACCGTAAAATGCCAAATGGCATCTTTCCGGTGATACACTTTATCCACCTTCATCACCGGAAAGTCATGGGTCAGACTGTAATATCCCAGATGATCTCCAAATGGACCTTCAGGTTTCTGTAGCTGTTTATCGATAATTCCGGTAATGACGAAATCTGCATCAGCGGAAATATAATATCCGTTTCTTTTGGTATATCCAAATCTCCTGTTGGCCAGTAAGCCGGCAAAGATCACTTCCGAGAGATCCTCGGGCAAAGGCATGATTGAGGAAAAAGTATGCGCCGGAGGTCCGCCAACAAATATGGACGCACGGAAAGGTTCATCACTGTTGAGATATTGAGTATGGTGGTTTCCAATACCCCGGTGTAACTGATAATGCAAACCAACTTCTTCATTAGGTATATAATCGTTACCGGATAGTTGAATCCTGTACATACCTATATTGGAATCCATAACCTTGGAGCTGCCCGGAGGCAAGGTAAAAACCTGAGGCAATGTAATAAATGCTCCCCCATCATCCGGCCATGATTTCACCTGTGGAAGCTGGTCGATTGTGGTTAGCCCATGCATTACCGGTGAAATCAATCGCCGCTTTTTTGGCAATGAATTCAAGGCCGTAAAAGGGGCTCCCAAATACCGCAATGGTTTTTTAAAGGCCCTGGTCGGATCAACTTTCAATTCAATGATCCGCTTGACCTTCTCGATGGAATGCCTAAAAATAAAATCGGTTTGTTCAGGCGTACCATACAAATTTGAAACAGCCTGAAAAGGGCTTCCTTTGACTTTTTCAAACAAAATTGCCGGGCCTCCTGCATCGAAAATCCTTCGGTGGATTTCAGCCATTTCCAGATCAGGGTCAACCTCTGATTTGATCCTTAAAAGTTTACCGTGTTTTTCAAGATCCTTAACACAAGCTCTCAAACTTGAATGTCCTTTTTTAAGCATGTCCGATTCTTCAAAAATTAAACTTTAATAAAAATCTTCTTCCGATACAACCACAGCAAAATGAGCCAAAAAACGAAGATATGTGCCAGGGCAAAGAAAAGAGAACCATTCATTTCCCCGAATACAGGTTTAAACCATTCTGAATAAATATAGTTGTATGCATTTCGCTGATTTCCGTCGGAACCGGTGATTTTAATCAGAAAATACACTTTCACCCAAATTATGGAAAGCATATAAACAAATAAGGCATTGCTTCCGAACACCTCAAACGGGAAAGTCCAGAACCTCCATTTTTTCACGTCGATCACCCAATATAATAAGGCCAGAACCAACATGCCTATCCCTCCTGTGTACAAGACAAAAGAGCTCGTCCAAAGTGATTTGTTGATCGGGAACCAGTTGTTCCAGATCAAGGCGAGGATTATGGCTCCCACTCCACCAAGAACTATCCGTTTCAAGGCCAGAGATGCGGAAGGAGTGTCTTTTAAAATACGGCCGGTGAAATAGCCCATAATAACCGTTACAATGGCGGGAAGTGTGCTCAGTAATCCTTCCGGATCAAAGGGAATTCCTTTTCCATGCCACATATGATTTGCTCCTAAAACTGCAAGGTCAATTTTTCGAACCAAATTGCTTTCCAGATCATAATATCCGGAATCAACCCCAAACCTCAATAATGCCCAATATCCCAACAAAATCGCTACTGCGGTGATCGCTAAATTCCGAAGGTTCGGAATGGCCAGGCACAGCAGTGTTCCAAAACCATAAGCCAGGGCAATTCTAGGCAATACTCCCAAAATACGAAGCTCTCCAAGGCTCTTGTTTACAAAAGGGAAGAAATTGAGTAATAATCCTATTACAAAAATGATCAGTGTTCTTTTGATTATTTTCCTTACAGCTTTAGGGTTAAGTTTATGGTCGAACTTCCCGAAGGAAAACCAGGCCGAAACCCCAACTATGAAAACAAAAAAAGGAAATACCAGATCCGTCGGAGTACATCCATGCCAGTCGGCATGTAAGAGTGGCGGGTAAACATGGGACCAGCTTCCGGGAGTATTCACCAGTATCATACCTGCGATTGTGGCTCCACGGAAAAC
>QQUB01000023.1 GCA_008501835.1 Bacteroidota bacterium | reverse complement strand
AAAATATTTGTCCTTTCTGATCTTTTAGCTTTAAAAAGTAAACGCCTGAAGTCAATCCTTTAACACTTAGTGAATTACTCTCAGGTCTTGTTATTTTAAACATCAATTTGCCTTCCCGGTTGATGACTTCAATGGATGCGGGCACTTTCCCCTCTAAATGGAAATTCAATACATCACTTGCTGGATTGGGATAAACACTGACTTCAGAAGACTTGATCGTTGTTGGGGAAATAGTATTGACCAAAGTCCATTCGTCATAAAGCGTCTGAAGAGAATCAATAGGTTCCACACCGTCTCCGTCAGCAGTTATCACACCAAGTACCAGTGATGGCTCTTCCTGCTCATCATCAGGTTGGGCAACTTTTAAAAAAGCAAACAAGGAAGAGGTTCCATTGATTGCACAACGGGCATCGGCTCCAACCAAATTAGCTCCCTGTAAGGCTGCCATGAGTTTATCCGACAAGCTTCCGGAAGTGTTGAGAAAATTGGCTTCCATGGAATCGAGCACTGAAGCCCCAAGCAGAATATTCCCCTGAATAGCATAATTATCTCCAACAAGATGGCCTTTCCAGTCATCGGTGGAACTTCCGGTATGTGCTGCGGCCTGGGGAGCTTCTTCAACAAAAGCCACTACACCATATTGCCTCAGACCAGGATTGCTTCCTACATCATTTGATACGAGCCAGTCGATAACTTCCTGGGGGGTGTCTCCGGCCAGTAATCTGTTCGCTGCATTAAGTTGATTGAATTGAGAATACCACGCCTGGGTATTTATAGCACCAAGCCCTGGAAATAACTGGCCCAGAAAATCAGCATCAAGACCAAAACCATTCAAATCCACACAGGAAGCTCCGGCACTGCCAACTTCTCCGGTTTCCGGATCGGCTGCGACTATGGAAAAAGTGTCCTGAGAAAATAAGGAGGCCGTTAATGCCAAAAGAAAAATAGTGGCAAGATATTTCATGATCAAATGAGTTATTTGATCCCTAAAGTAAGAAAAAAATATGGAAGCCAAGGAACTACCATTTCCCATGGTAATGAGACCGTTTGGAAGCTTTATCTCAAGGTTGCTTCACGCAGATAACGCAGATCGACGCAGAAATAAATTTTGAGACCGATAATGCTTTCTGGGAAAATCAGCGAAATCAGCGTGAAATAGAACTATCAAACATGCTGATCCAGCAAAACGGGATTCCCATCCGGATCTATCAGGATTACGCTGGCCGGGCCTGTTGTGGTTTCATCTGCTTCGGACTGCAGATTTAATCCGGCAGCCTTTAGTTTTTTCTGAATTTCGCGAATGTCTTCAAAATTTTCGAGCGCACTGGCATTTTCATCCCACCCGGGATTAAAGGTCAGGATATTTTTTTCGAACATCCCCTGGAAAAGGCCTACCAGCGCATTGCCGTTTTTCATGATCAGGTAATTGCGTTCAAGTTGCCCGGCATAGACTGAAAATCCGAGGGCTTCGTAAAATTTTTTGGAAGCGTGAATGTCCTTGACAGCCAGGCTTACGGAAAAAGCTCCTAAATGCATATAATGGTTGATTTTAATGAATGTAATGTGTCGCGGAGTACACAGACTGAAGTCTGTGCTACGGTATTTTAATCAAACTTCGTGGCTAAAAACCGTTTTGGATTGACCTCGGCAATTTGCCAGTATTCATCTTCTGTCAGATACCCTCGCAGGTCGATTCCAAACCTTCTTTCTTTGTAATCTTTTTGCAACATGTAAAAATCTGTTCCGAAAAGCACTTTGTTTTTCGGAGAGTAGATATTCTTGTCTTTGTACTCACTATTGATCACATTTTTGAGTAGTGGGTACAGGTTTCTATCGTGAACCGTGAAGGAAATATCGGAATAGGTATTTGGATATTTTTTCAGCAACTGCCTGATCATGGAGTACCAGTTGGTATCCTTTTCGAATTTTTCATTTGGAAGATCGAGATACTTATCCCACTCTACATTACCTCCAAAATGGGCAAAATTGATCTTCAGGTTTGGGAAATCCTGTAACAGCTTATCAAACCAGTATGGATGGTTCAGATATTTGGCAAACTTATAGCTGTCTTTTTTATCCTTATCGCTAAAACTTTTCAGCAACTTGGCACTCTCGATCATAATATCCGTTGGCTTGAAACGGAAGTGATTCTTATTAGTCGGAATACAGTGTGAAGTAATGGGCAATTCATTTTTCTCCGCATATTCCCAGACCTTGTAAAGCCTCTTGTCGTTGGGAAAGAAACCAAGTCCTGGATAAATTTTCAAACCTCTGAAGCCTTTTTCCTCCACATACTTTTGTACCAGGTCGAAGAGGTTTTCCCGCCGTGGATCTACCCCGAGGAATGGTATGATCAGGTTCTCACCGGCTTCGTCATTGACCGTTTTGGCCACCTGAGCCAAATCATCGATCTGACACTGGAAATCAAATTTGGCCGGACCGGCATCCATATAATCAAAATCCACACTCAACACGGAAAACCTGGTATTAGACGGGTAATATCCCCTCAACTCTTTCAATACCTCCATCTGGCTATTTTTCATGGCTGAATAGAAGAAGGCCATGTATCTGTTGATGGTGTTTTTAAACAAGGTCATACCAACTTTGGCCACGGTACCATTCTTGGCCCAGTGCGTCGGAAACATGGAAGAAAGGTAGTACTTTGGAATGTAATCAATGGTAAAAATGTGGGTATGACAATTGTGAATTTGGTAATCGAGATTCATGGTAGTTTGAATGGTTTAGCTTTGATAAATTAGGGGGCATGAAATCAAAAATTCAAGATAAACAATCTTTCAACTTTAGAAAAGCTTTGAAAGTATATTCCTCTTGAAAAGTTAGTGGAAGCATCCAGTTTCTCTTAACCCACATGTTTTGCTTTGAGTTATTTCATAGGACGTACCTACGGCACTTGAGCATTCTTTCAGGCTTGGGTTACCCATAGGGCGTCCCGATGGAACTTAAAACCACCCTTGGAACCAATCTATGCGAAGGTCTCATAGTAACTATATATCCAAAACAAGATATTAGTACGTTACCTAATTGAGAGATACATAAGGTGCCTTTGGCCAGTCTTCCGTTGGCAGTGGATAGGTCCTTCATATGGCATTGTACACAGGTAACAAATAGTCTCGTAGAGACTCAATATCGGTAACAAGGTACGGAGTGCCTTGCCGAAAGGAGAGACCAGGCAAGTGCCGTAGGTACTCAATATCTTTTCCAATTACTGAAAACCATCAAGACTAACATAACTTCCTCAATAAGCAGGCTTAAACCAAACAGGGCTGCAATACCGGAAACGCCAGCATTGCAGCCCTGTAAAACACCTAAAAAACCACTAGCCTTTTTGCAAAAGGAAAGCATCCAATCGATCCAGAGTTGACCCCCAGCCGTTGTAAAAACCCATCTTTTCCTGGGCAAGGCAGTATTCTTCCGTCTCGTGGACTACGCTGAAGGTAAACTTGGTCTTTTCACCATCTGCTTCAAAGAGCATATGCATTTCCACCCCCTCTGTCATGGGTTTAAAATCTGCAGTGGTCACGATTTTTTCCAATTCAATTATTTCCAGATAAGTGCCTTCAGAAATGAATTCGTTCCCGTCGGGCATTGGCATGGAATATTTCCATTTACCGCCAACGGTAAAATCATGGACAATAACATTGACAGGCATTCCTTTTGGTCCCCACCAGTGGGCTATATGCTCTGGCTGTGTCCATGCTTCCCATACCAGTTCAAGTGGAGCATTAAAGGTTCGTTCGATGGTCAAAGTGCGGTTGGCCGCCGGGTTTGTGTTAGTCATTTTTTTTGTTTTTTGCTTGTATGTTGTTTAAATATTCTTCAAAACTATCCAGTCGAGCCTCCCATAACCGCTGGAATTGTTCCATCCACATGAAAGCAGGTATGAGGCTCTGCGGGTTGATACGGCAATATTGCTCCCGCCCCTGTTTTTGCATTTCGATGACTCCGCACTCCTTCAATATCTTCAAATGCTTCGAAATAGCGGGACGACTAACCTCAAAGTTTTCTGCCACTTCCGTTACCGTCAGAACATCGTCTGACAAAATTTTGATAATATCTCGCCTTACCGGGTCGGCAATTGCCTGAAAAACATCTCTTCTCATAATAATAAGTAACCGTTCGGTTACAAATATAAATGTAACCATTCAGTTACGCAAATTTTCAAGAACTTTTTTAGAAATTTCCTGAGGAGTAATTACAAACTGATCTTTTTGGTCTTTCGAAACCAATTGACTGCATCCGTAATGGCTGCATCTACATTTGTGAATGAAACCCCCAGTTTCCTGGCTTTCTGGTTGGAATAGAAAGTTTTAATGGTAAGAATTTCCATATTCGCACTGGTCAGATCGGTTTTTATACCCATTTTCCTGAGCAATTCTCCGAACCATCCCATGGGGTAAAATATAAACCTGGGCAATACGATATAATAAGCTTCCGAATGGGTCACCAACGCTACTTTTTTAAAGAATTGTTTATAAGTTAGGTTTTCGTTCGACAGGAGGTAGTTTTCGCCTCTTTCCCCGTTCCTTAGTGCATTGATCGTACCAAGGGCCACATCTTTCACATGTACAAAATTTTTCCCTCCAGGAGGACAAAAGATCACTTTTCTTCCAAGTGTCATAAGCAGTATTTTCCCGGAACTGGGTTTGCTGTCGTAAGCTCCAAGCATGAAAGTAGGACTCACGGTGACCACATCAAGGCTTTTCCCGGCCTCATCGATCAGTTGCTGTGCTTTTAATTTGCTCAAAGCATAAAGGGACCTGGTATGAGGAAACCTCATGGGAGAATTTTCATTTCCGGGATTGGACTGCGTACCATATCCAATGTTGTTGGCGGTACCGATGTTTACCAGCCTTTTGATACCGTACCTTTTGCAAAGGGTGATGATATTCCTGGTACCCACAAAATTTGTACTATGATATTCGGATAATTTAAGGGCATTTTGAGCAGTGTAGGCAGCTGCATGAATAACAAAATCACATTCTTTGAGGTGAGGTTCCAGGGTGGAAATATCACTTATGTCACCTGCCACCAAATCAAGTGCAGGATGTGAATAGGGAATAAAATTATCCGGATTGCGCACAAAAGCTTTTACGGAATAGTTTTGTTCCAAAAGACATAGCACAAGATTAGTACCCAATAAACCATTAGCTCCGGTAACCAGAACCCTTTCCATTTTTTCCATTTTTGCGATTTTTCTAAAAGGTTTTCAAATGCCTCCTCAAAAGAATTGCTGCTATAAAAAAGATGGTCTAAACAGAGCATTTCCCCTAAGCGATTTATTGCAAAATTGAAATAAAAGCCCTCCATGGTCCAGCCTCCGTTCGATAGTTTTTACCCAGAACCCTGGTCATTTGGTGGATGTGGCTCAGGTCGTGCACTGTCCAGGTGGCGAGCAGTTGTTTCAGGGTTACTTCTCCAAAATCAGGGTGAATGCCTGTCTTTTCGAGTTTTACATCGTCGATTTGCATAGCTTCAAGCGCTTTGATATTTTCCTGTCGTATTTCCTTAAACTCTGTCAATAGCTGCCCCAGCGTTTTCCCCTTACTGTTTTCAAACTGTGCAAATCGATCAAAGGGCACAAAGGTCTTATCCTCCTTATCACTTAAAATTATTTCGGCGCGAGGTATCCAGTCCGTTTTTTCGCCGTGGATCAAGTGGCCTACGATGTCAAAAGGACTCCAGGTATCGGGACCTTCGTTGTTGTGAATCCACTCGTTAGGGAGGCCGGTCAGGAGGATTTCGATCACCTCTGGAGTTCTGGTGAGGATTTGGATGCTTTCTTTCAGATTAAAATTCATTGGGTGTTTTTTTAATATTTAACGAAATGATGTCATTTGATGTTTCCCTTCCTCTTTTCCTTTACAAAACCTGTTTATTATCGGATCTTTTTTTCAACCACCAATAGATCAAATGCAAAAATCCCGGCAACATAAAAATCAAGAAAAAGAAGATGCTTTTTCTAATTTCAATTACCGCTTCAGAAGACCAGCCTTCCGCGTCCATAAGGGAATGCAGAGAAGTAGCAACGAGTGTAAGAGGTAAAATAAAACTAAGTAAACCTCCAAGCAGTGGCCATTTTTTTTGCAAGGATCAAGCCTGCGACATAAGACCCTGACACAATTATTTCAAATACAAACGACCACCAATCTGATCTTGCATTTCCAAAAGCCAGCACTAAAAATAAATTACCCAGACTAAATACTGCAAAGACAAGTCCAATTACCCAGAATGCTTTGCCAAGCCCTTCCCATTTCTTGTTCATGGTGAATTAATATTGATGATGAAAAAAACATTACGGTGCAAGTTTATTCTTTTTCATACTTGCGTTTTAACCACCAGTAAAGCAAATGAAGAAGTCCCGGCAACATATAAATCAAAAACATTAAAGCTGACTTTCTGAACTGATGGGCTGTCTCAGGAGCTACATCTATGCCTTTAATGGAAAATAGCATGAATATAAGGACTCCAACAGGCATGATTAAACTCAGCCCCCCTCCTGTCAACGGCCATTTTTTGGCAATCAGTAAACCAGTGATATAGGTCCCTCCTGCCAAAATGACAAGCATGACCTCAAAGGACTCCCAGTCTGGTTGTGAAAAAGCAAATAAGGTTCCTACTAAAAATAAGCAAAGGCCTGCAAAGATCACCCCAACTACCCAGGCAACCCTACCGAGTTTGATCAGATTTTTATTCATGACCTACATACACTTTATGATGAAAAATCGAATTCAAAATTGATTCATATCAACGATTGGGTGTAGTAGGGGAATTCCTTTCAAATTTACGGAAAAAAGGAATGTCATGCTGGTTTAATTCAGGTAGTTACAATGCATTTTTGTGCTGCTTCTCAGACTAAAGTCTGAGCTACGGGTTAGAACAAAACAGACAACTCTTGTAACAATTCACCTTCATTCAAATCCACCGTTCTGACCAAAGTTTCATTCAGAGGAATGACTTGCTGATCAGCCAGAGAATCGACTTTCAAAAAAATGGATAACTCATTGCCTTTGATTTTATAATCCAATGTCCTTCTGTTTTGGCCTTTGGAATAATCAATGCCAAACCTGTCCGTTTTATGAAAATCATCCAAACCATTGTATTTAGCGGTCCAGATGATCTGCCAATAATTCTGGCCTTTTTTCCCTTCCGTCATGCCGACGAAATAGGTGCGATTATCAATGGGTATTTTTTGGAGAATGGTCTGGAAACAATATTGAGAATTAAAAACAGGCTTTAACCTTCCCTGGTAGGAATAACGATAATTTGGCCCGACCTTCCATTTGGTGAAAATCTGTCGGTGTTGGTAACGGTCGATAAAAAATGGAATGATATGAGTGGAATCATTGAGTACAAAAGCTCCCCTTAACAAACCATCCGCTTTTGCCGGAAACATCATTGCCCATTGGTCCTTCCATGTTTTGGAGGCTCCGATAATTTGATCGTAATTTTTCACCAGGGTGTCTGCCACAAAAAGACAGGAAGCTAACTGGGGGCGGGAAATGGAAGCCGGAAGCGAAACAATACCTGATGATGATTGGAGAGTAGAATCTAAGTCAGTTTCAGCCATGAGCTGTGAAGGATCCAGTTCTTTTTTTTCGTAGAGGTTTTGTTTGCAGGAAATCAGAAGAAGGCATAAACCAAGGTAGAAAGGTGTTTTCATTTTTCTTTTTAAAATAATTCAGAAAAATACAACCTTCTACCTTGTTTTATTATTCGTTGGGGATGGGTGAGTATCTGTGGGAGATTTCAAATAAACGCATTGGCCAGGTTTCTAAGCTCCAGATTTTTAGAATTCTCGTAACGACGGAATTCATTCCGCCTAAATTTTTATAGCTTTAAAAATTGCACTGTCAGGCTAATCTAAGATTAGCCTGCCCTGGCCGAATGAATTCGGCCGGTACGGGATTACTTTGATCTCAACTTTAACCCCACATAAAAAGTCCTCGGCTGGGCAGGCCCGAAAACGAAATTGCTATCCCTGTTTTTACCGATATCAAATTGTTCCTGGTAGGCGTTGAAAATATTCTTGACCCCACTGTACAGTTCAATTTCCGAATTCAGATTTTTAACCTCCAAAACGTATCCGAGTTTTGCACTTAACTCAGAAAAAGCATCTGAGGTGATGATCTCATCCACTTCCTGGTTGGGAGCACCTGCGAAATGAGGAACCTGCATTCGGCCGGTATAAACATAATTCAGGTTGGCATTGAATTTTTTATTTGGCGTATAACTCAAAGTAGCAAAACCGTAATCATTGGGTGTCCGAATGAACTCCCTGATGCCCTCAACGCCTTCGATGTATTCCACGGGGTTATCAAACTGGCTGGACTGGAATGTAAAACCTGATTCCAGCTGGATCTTTCTATCGTAATTGGCCCGGACTTCAAGCGTAATTCCCTGAACGGTTGCCCCCTGACCATTTTGCTTCTCAAATAATTCTCCAAAACTATCCTCCCCAACCGGTTGCAGATAAAAAGCATCATTCAGCCTGGTGTGAAACCCTTCAACGGTAAACCCAACGATGTAATGCTCGGTCGGTTTATCAAAATTGATGGAACCACTCAGACTTTGTGACCTTTCCGGCAACAGGTCAGGTGATAATGAAATCCTGGAGATACCTCCTCCGGCAAAAGCAATGTGCAGGTCTGCGTCAAAGGCTTGAGGCGCACGGAATCCGGCACCGTAATTCAACCTGATTTGAGTATAATCCTTCAATTTATATAATAGAGAAGCTCTTGGACTGAAAACCGGCCGGTCAACAAAATTATGTTTATCCATTCTCAGACCGGAAAGTAAGGTCAGCTGAGGAAGCAGTTCCCAATCACTTTGTAAAAACAGACCAAGGTCTTTGGTTGTCTGATCAATTAAATAACTATAAGCATCAATTTCATCAAAAACGTCATCCACAACATATTCTGCACCAAAGGTCAACACATTTGTTCCCCCAAGGAAGTTACTCAATCGATGATTCAACTGTAATCCGGCATTGTAAGTACTCACATCGGAAGCCCCATAGGGAGGATTTTCCAAATGTGTCTGGAGTTCTTCCTCTCCATTAGGAATTATTCCGGTGTAATGTGCTCTGGCAGTATTCTGCCAGGCGAGGTAAGTGATCAATGAAGTATTGTCATTATTGAAATTGATCTGATAATCCAGGCTCCCCATCAATACACTGGTGGTACGTTCTTCCGACTGTTGGGTCAGGTAAGCGGGTTTATCCACCATTTCTCCTCCAAAACGATACTCATTCAAACTGCTGAGACTCAACTCCAATTTTTGATTCTCACCAGGAAGGAAAAAGGTATTAATGCCCAGGGAGGTATTTTCTAACAGCGGGATTTCTGAAAAATTATCGTCATTGTGGTCGTAAAAATCACGGTTCCTTCTGTTGATAAACAAAGAAAAACCAGTATTCCCGTTTTCAGCTACGAAGGTGGTATTGCCCATTAACTGATGATCGTTGGTTTGACCGTTGATGTTTTGATAATTATAATCAATCGAATAGGCATTTTTCCTGGGAATTTTGGTAATTACATTCACCGTTCCACCAATCGCACTTGATCCATAAAGGGAGGAACCTCCTCCGCGGATCACTTCGATACGATCGATCATATTAACCGGCAATTGTTCCATACCGTACAATCCAGTGAGTGGGCTGAAGATCGGACGTCCATTAACAAGAATTTGAGAATACCCTCCTGCAAGGCCATTCATCCGGAGTTGGGTATAATTACAGGTTTGGCAATCCGTTTCCACACGCAAACCTGGCTGAAACTTAAGCCCTTCCGACAGGTTACAGGCCTGTACATTTTCCAGAGCATCACTGTTCAGGACGCTCACGATGATTGGAGAATTCGTTTGACGTTTGAACGTTTTAGTACCGGTTACAACAACTTCATCCAGGTCCAGGGTCTCATCAGCAAGGATGAAATTTAATTCCATTTCCTGCTGCGGATCAGAAAGCGTTATGGTTTTAGTAATCGATTCGTATCCAATGTAGGAAGCCGTAACTTCAAGCGTTCCCAGAGGAATTTCCTTAATCCTGTAGTTACCTTTTGTTTTCGTGATCACTCCTAATGAAGAGCCGCTGATACTTACACTGGCCAGTTCGACAGCTCCGTCATTATTAGTGACCGTTCCAAAAATACTGCCCGTCTGTGCCTGGGTCAAGGCGGGTAGAAATAAGGTTAAAAATATGAGGTTAAATATCCAATTACGTGTCATGTTCAATTGTTTTGCAATACAAATATACAAAGTTAGGCACTACCTAACAAATAAGTTTGAAAATTCTTCTTACATTTGTTCAAAATCGTCTGATCGTGCCTACCATCACCAAGGAGAATTACTTAAAAGCACTGTATTATCTTGATCAAAAGGACCATGATATTACCCTGACTGAATTGGGAAAAGTCATGAAGGTCAGTAAGCCTACCGTAAATGATATGGTCAAGAAGTTACAGAGTCAGGGGTGGATTAAATATGAAAAATATAAACCCCTGCGATTTACTGAGCAAGGTAGAAAAACGGCAGCATTGATCGTGAGGAAGCATCGTTTGGCAGAAATGTTTCTGGCCCAGGTCATGGGTTTTGGATGGGAAGAAGTGCACGAAATAGCTGAGGAGCTTGAACACATCAAATCAGATGAACTCTTTGACCGCATGGACGAATTGATGGGTTTCCCGTCTGTCGACCCTCACGGTTCTCCAATTCCCGATAAGGAAGGAAATCTGAAAAACCGGAATTACAAGCTCTTGTCCCAAATATCCGAAGGCAGTAAGGTCAAATTGAGGGCACTTCGCGAAAGTTCCACTGATTTTCTTTTATTTCTCAACAAAAAAGGGATTCAGCTGGGCATGGAGATCCAAATCCTTCAGATCGAACCTTTCGACAAGAGCATGACTATTAGTTACGATGATCATCCTGAAATTGTTATCAGCGAAGCCGTTTCTAAGCAGTTAATGGTTGAAGAGGTTTAGATGAGTTCTAAAATTATTTTGAAATTCCGTATTCGCCGAATTTTTTCGATCTATTCTGAAAACTATTCCAAACAAATTAATATTTATTAAAAACGATCAAGATCGCTGAGCAATGAACAACGTGAATTGATCGGTGAGCTGGTTTCCCGTGTAGAATTTCAATTTTGTTCCTCCCCAAAAACAGCTCACCGATCACGTTGTGCTCAATGATCTGTTACCAAGCCCCTTCTTTCTCCTAAAATATAGAATGATAATTTTTCTAAACAGGAGGTTTTCATTCGGCGCCTCCCATCGAATAAATCTTGCCTAGCGAGGAAAACAGGTTCGGTGTGTACGAGTTACTTTTTTAATACCCGGACTCCAATAACCCATCACGAAAATGCAGTGCATAGCACTCCAAATTCAATTCTTCGGCCATTGGCAGGAACTTATTTGGATCGAATAAACCGATCAGAGTAGTTTGATCCTGAGAATCAATATAAATCAACCTCAGATCCGAACCTTGATCTATCAAGGCCTTATTCAACGCTTTTATATAAGGAATTACTTCATACCAATCAGACCCGTTTTCGAATTCAATTTTGTAGGTCTTATCTGAATTGGAAACATTTATGGTGTAATGACAAATATTATCGGTGATCTCATGGACTTCACTTACCGATAAAAAGTCGATGCCATTTTTAATTAAAACCGGCTGAAATTCATCCTTAAATAAATCCGCATGACTTAAGGGAAACATCCCGCCTTCGGTATCAAACCAGATGAGATTTTCCGTTGTTTCCAAAAGTCTGTAAATATTCAGTCGCCCGAGATGAAAAAGAAATTTATCATATTCATCCATCTTCAGGTTTTGGGCATAACCATATTTTTGGAAGATCTCCACCCTGGAAGAGAACGAAGGTTTATTAGATTGATAATTATAGCTGTCATTTAACTGGCCATAAGCGTATTCCCAGTCTTTGTATCTCGCCGGAATCATGGATCCAATTTCCGCTTTTGAAATACCTGGCTTCGCAATAACGAGCAATTGCATGAATTTTTTGATCTGGCTTGTGCTCCATGCTTCACTGTCATTGTTGACAAATCTGTTATGCTTTCTGACAAAATCAATTATGGCCTGTTGG
>QQUB01000584.1 GCA_008501835.1 Bacteroidota bacterium | reverse complement strand
AAATCCTGGAATTTGAACTCGGCACCGAACACCCTGATTATGTTGTTGGCTTGTATGACCTTGGCAGACTTTATACCCAAATGAACCAACCTGAAGAAGCAGAAAAAACTTTAAAAAAAGCACTGGAATTTGTTCAATTACTTGAAAACAGCACTCTTCTGAAAGCCAGAATACTCAATGCCATGGGGCTGTTAAATCAACAGACCGATAAATCCGGGGCAATAAATTATTTTCAGCAAGCTCTGCAAGAGTACGACAAAATGAAACCCGGTTTGAACCCCGAAGCCTCACAAACACATCTTAACCTGGCAAAAACCTGGTTGAATAAATACCTGAAAACTATTGAGAATCTGGAGGAAAATGAAAGTGTAGGTCCTGCAATCCCATCCCTTGCTCAGGTCAATTATGAGGAAGCTATGGAAAGGGTAACCACAAAAGAGGGAAATATCCTCAATTATCAGATTTTGGCGGAAGCCAAAGCCGTAAAAGCCATGGAAGCGCTGATCATTTATAATGAAGACACAGGTATACTAAGGGCCGCTCTCAGTAACTGTCTTGATGCTATTGATCACCTTTACAGGCATCTTAATCACATCAGCGGAGATGCTGCTAAATTCAAGCTGATTGAGGAGAGCCATTTTATTTTTGAGATTGGCTTGAGAGTAGCTATGACCCTGTACGAAAAAACACAGGAAGAGCTTTATGCATGGAGCGCTTTTCTAATCTGTGAAAAATCAAAAGCTATTGTCCTTTCTGTGAATAAAGCAGCCATGCGCTCTCCCGACCAAAATGTTATCACAAGAAAAAAAGCCATTCGTGAGGTGGAAACCAAACTGCTATTCGCACCCGACGACATTGCTCTTCACAAACAATTAGCTCAAAAAAAGAATGATCTCGATGATTATCTGGACCAGCATCCTGGTAGTTCTACCTGTCAATTAAAAGCCTTTCCCCGAATGGAAGAATTCCAGACCAGGATTGATAACAAAAGCAGCTGGTTGTCATATTTTATAGGCAAATCCGAATATTACGTCTTTGCATTATCTGATGACAATTTCGAGGCAGTTGCCCTGCCGCTGGATTTCCGAAAAGGTACAGAAAAGAAAGCTGTAAATTTCATGACAAACCTGAACATTTCAGGAAAAAGTCAGCCAGGAGTTTATTCGCAATTACAGGATAAACAAAAGAATATTCCTTTGAATAAATCTGTGGAGGGCCTGCTCAATTCCGTCAGGAAAATGGAAAAACGGAAATACGTCTTATATGCCCATGACCTTTACAACAAGCTCATAGCTCCGGTTGAAAGTGCTCTGTCTTCAAAAGAACAGCTGTTCATAAGCCCTGACGGCGCATTGTATAAAATCCCGTTTGAAACTTTCATTTCAAAAGCAATTGAGTCCGATAAAAAAGTCAAATTCCATAAACTGAAATATTTGGCCAATGATTATTCGTTTGAATATACTTATTCATTAACAGCTAATCTGGAGACCTCTGAAGAGCCGCCTTCTGTGGATCATACCTCTTTTCTTGGGCTGGCCCCTGTATTCAGTAATCCTGCTGAAGGAACGAGAATCCAATCTGAAACGGCTTATCTTTTCGATTCAACCTTCCAGTCTGATGAAAATTTCAGAACAGTTTTGGGAGACGAACTGACTTTTGCTCCTTTGGATTTCTCATCCGTGGAAATTACTGAGATTGGAGCATTGTTTAATTCAAAAGGTCAAAAAGCCGAAGTGCTGTTGAATGAGGGTGCTTCTGAAAACACTTTTAAAACCCTTTCCGGGCAGTTTGACATCATTCACTTTGCCACCCATAGTTTTCCTCATCTTCAAAATCCAAGACTATCTGGAATAGCCTTGTATCAACCAGATACAAAAATGATGGCAGAAACGAGGGAGGATGGCATCCTGTATGCTGCTGAAATTCCTACCCTCACACTTGGTGCTCAACTGGTTGTACTCAGTAGTTGCGAAAGCAGCGTTGGCCCAGTCATGCTGGGAGATGGTCCATATTCTTTGGCCAGGAGTTTTCTGGAAGCCGGAGCACAACAGGTTATTTCAAGTTTATGGAAAATTTATGATAATTACAGTCAGCAGATGATGATGGAATTTTATACGAACTTACTGGAAGGCAAAAGTACTGCAGAGGCACTTGGAGCGGCAAAACTAAAAATGATCAAAAACAAAAAAACAGCTAATCCGGCGATTTGGTCAGGATTAATTTTAATGAAATAAGGAAAAGAGAAAAAGGGCATTTTCCAACGCGCAAAAGTGGTTTCTCGTTTCGTTTTGAAAATAGTTTTCAGGAATATGGGATTGAGTACTGCTGTAATAAGTACTCCTAAGTTGGTTATTAGTAATTTCTTGCTCGTCGGGAAAAATCCAAAACTTCAGGCGATATCAACAACTACGCCCGGGAAAACAGTTAAAAACAGGGATGAGAATGTTTACTGTTTGATCTGCAAAATACGAATTACGGGCTTTTTTCCAAAAGAGAGGCGAATGATTCCGGTATTCGTTTAAAAAACAAAAGCCTTCGGCGGGAAATTCCACCGAAGGCTTTTGTTTTTTAAAGTCAACTGGTTCAGGTTATAGTCGTTTCCTTAGGCCTAATTTAATCCCCGTGAGGAAATATCGTTGATCTATTACATTATCAACTGCTGAGAACGATTTTGGATAAAATCTGAAATAAGGTTCCACGCGAATTTGGGTGCCGTGTTGCAATTTGTATCCAAACCCAAAACTTGTATACCATCCTAATCCAAGCTTATCCTTAAACAAGGCAGCAAATTTTTCAGGTTCACCAGTGGTTATACCAACCGGCTGCATAGTTTCGGTTTCATTGGATACTATATTGCCTTTTTTGGCGAACTTCACATTCAGGAATGCTCCACCATAAACACTGAGGGAAAAGTTCGCAAAATTATGCTCGTACCCTGCCAAAAGCGGGATATCGACCATTTGGTACCTGTTGGTAGCTCTGATGCGCAAATTCTTAATCTCCCAGGTAGTATCTCCTTCAATGATGGTAATGATTTCCACTTCTCCGCCATCAAAATTAAAACTCTCATTGATCTGAGAATAATCAACTCCTGACTTCAGGGCAAATCCTCTTTCGGACAATGCCGTTAAATGTAGTCCGGCACTAAAAGCGAAATAAGGAATTTCAGACTTTTCTCTTTCCAACAGGTAGTCCTCCATCTCCGGGTCCCTTGCGGTCATGGTACGTTGGGCCAGATCGACAGAAGCATTCATATCCAGATACAGTCCTCCGGGTAGCCCTCCAAAGGTAGGGCAGTCCGTTTCCCTTTTTGGAAAACCGGCACTGCCCATAGCTTCTTTAGAGAGTAGTTTGTTGGTTAAAGGCAGAAGGTCAACAACGTTTTGAGTATTATTTACTCTTGAAAAATCAAATTCGATCTCTTCTGCATTAAGGGTTTCTTGTTCTTGTTGAACATTGGTTTCTGCCGTCAAACCGGATTCAACTTCTTCCACTAACGCGATAGCATTCTTTTCAACCTTATTGGCTTTGCTGTCAGTGAAAACAGTTTTTCCAACTTCCGCAATTTCTTTGCTGTTGGTTACCGGAACTTTAGATTCTACAGGCTCCGGATTGTTATTCGTAATTTTCTCATCGACATCTGCTACTTTCAATTCCTGATTGGTCTGTTTTTCAACTTGTCCGGGGGCTCCCGCCAGATCATCGTGAAAGAAAGCGCCAATGTGTTCATTTTCCAAAAAAGCTATTTCATTATCTGTGGTGCGTCCCTGATCACGGAATTGATCCCAGGCAAAAAAACCGGCAACGGAAATGGCTATCACCACACCACTCAGCACTAATAACCGACCTGCGAGTCCCCTTCGCAGGAGAATTCTTCGGCGGTTTCTCTGCTGATCTATTTTTTCCCACAGCTGCATAGGAGGCTCAAAAGCATGGTTCTCCAGCTTTTGCCTGAATAATTCATCTATGGGATGCTGCTGACTCATACTGCAATGTTTTGTAATTTCTGAATTTGTTTTTGAAGCATACTCCTCGCTTTGGCAAGTTGTGAACGGGAGGTGCTCTCCCCTACTCCAAGCATTTCAGCGATCTCCTTGTGACTATACCCGTCAATCGCATATAAGTTGAAAACAACGCGATACCCTGTAGGTAAATTCGCAATCAGTTTCAACAAAACTTCTTCCCCCAAATGGGCATAAACATCAGGATCGGCAGCATTATCCGGAAAATTTTCCATGCCGACGATCTCGTTTTTGTAACTCTTCTTATTGTGTTTTTTAAGAGCCGTATTGATTACAATCCGACGAATCCAACCTTCAAAAGATCCTTTGAACTGGAATTTGTCCATATTGTCAAAAACTTTGATAAACGCATCCTGAAGATTGTCTTCAGCTTCCATATAGTGGCGGGAATAACGCATACAAAGGCTGAGCATCTTACCGGCATAGAGCCGAAAGACCTCCTGTTGGCAGTGTCTGTCCTCCCGAATACACCCTTTGATTAGTTCTTCTTCCGTCACGTTTCGGAGTTGCGGTATCAATTTAATGGCTCTCAAAACACAGCTGTTTTCTGATAGACCATGCTAAAGAAAAAAACGCTGCTTTGAGGATTTATTATAAAAGTATGTTTAGAGCATGTATAAATTTTTTCTTTTTTGAAAACCAACCTCTTATCCCAAACAGCATTGCAGTCGGTTGCGGAAAATTGGATAGATGGAAAATTGGATAAATTAAATCAGTCATCCATTCTTCCATTTCATCCATTCTTCCTCTCGAAATGGAATAACATTTTTTGGGCTTCAACAATCTAGAATAAAATTTTCAACCATATTCTTAATATTTCACTCAAATCATTCCACTGAAACAATAAATAATTTAAAAACAAATGGATTGATGGATGAAATGGATATATGGATTAATGAAAGTTTATTCAATTCATCCAATTATCCAATTATCCGGTCCCTTTGGAAAAATTGTCTATCCAGTTTCCACTACCTATTGTTCACGGAAATCATTCTTTAAAACTTATAACGTAGGAATAAAGTTAGTTGTTTTTCAACAAATATTCACGGCCAGCAACTATCTTGGACCACCATCATTTGTAAATGATCTGACATCCGGATATCTAAGACAACTTTTTTATATGGAGGCAAAAGAAAAAGCCAAAGTTATTGTTCAAAAAATGTTTGATAACGACGCCATGAGCCAGTGGTTAGGCATAAGCATTTTAGATGTTTCCCCAGGAAAATGTACCCTGCAAATGACCGTGAGAACAGAGATGTTAAACGGCTTTGAGATCGCCCATGGGGGTATAACATATTCACTTGCTGATTCAGCACTTGCATTTGCCTCAAACGGACGGGGCCAAAAAGCAGTGAGCATAGAAACTTCCATAGCTCACCTCAAACCTGTATTTGCTGGAGACATTTTAACTACTGAGGTCGAAGAGAAAAGTCTTCAAAACCGAATTGCACTGTATGAAGTAAAGGTCAAAAATCAAAATGACGAACTTGTTGCTCTCTTTCGGGGAACTGTTTACAGGAAAAAAGAAGCCTGGGAAATTTGAATATAAAAATTCAATATTTCTAGGTAGAAAAGAAATTTTTCTTTTATATTTGTTTCATCTCTATTGACTATTCGTCATCCTAATTTACACCTTTAACTTTTTCAACAATCCCACTTTTCCTCCTCACTTAAGCTATTCTCGGTAAATAGCTAAAACCCTGTCTTTTTATATTTCACACCTGTTAACTTACAAGTCCGGAAATATCGGGGCTGTCCCCGATATTCCGGCACACCTAAATCCGGCAGTTGCCGGAAAGAACCAAAAAACACCTTTCAATGTTCAACTTTTAGCAGCCAATTTTATTCAGTATTGTCTTTAGGTTTAAAACAACAATAATTTTATCTTTGAAATCCATCCATAACTTATACCTTATGAAGTCTTTCAGTGTTTTTTTGCTAAGCTTTTGTTTTATTGGAATACTCTCTGCTCAAGAATTTTCCGCTCCGGTAGATTACTTTGATTATCTGAATAACCAACATAATCAGCTGGTGGTCAAAAACCTGGAATATGTGCAACACTCCGTGCACAGCGAAGACGTTCAGGAAGTTGAAGCCAAGCGCATCGAAGTAATTGAGCAATTGGGGAAAACTATCCTGAAGGTTGGGACACTTCCTCCTTATGGAGAAGATGACAGCATCAGAAAAGAGTTATTAACCGTATTAAAAAGCTATCTGGAATCCTTTGAAATAGAATTTACCGAAATCAATATCCTGAAATCCAAGAGCAGTGAATCCTACGAAGCCATGCAGGAATATCTGGATGCACAGGATGCGGCAGAAAAAAAACTGGCCAAAGCGGCAGACCAATACCAGAAAGCTCAGCGTGAATTTGCAGAAAGGCATAATATAAAACTTCTGGAAGCCGAGGAAAATTCAGAGATCAATCAAATCAATAAAGTAAACGCGTATTACAGAGTAGTCTTCATGAAATACTTCAGAATCTCAAAACTAAATGCAGCTTTTACGGATGCAATGAATGCAAGAGATGTTGAGAATATGAAAATTTTCAGGCTTAAATTATTAACTGCTGCCCGCGAAGAACTAAAAAAACTGCAATTATTCCCTGATTTTAATGGCAATACCCGATTCAGAGACTCCGGAATTGAAATAGTAAAATTCCACAAGGAATTGGCCGAAGAGGATTACCAAAAAATGGTGAATATCATGGGCAAGGAAGAGATCTCCCAGGAGGATGTCAATACCTATAATGCCATCATCAATCGCATCAATAACAAGGTTGCTGAACTGACAAACATCTACAACAATGAACTGAACAACCTGCTCAGAAGCAATGTGCCCAAGCCGGCTATTGCGACTAAGCGGATATAAAAGACTCCAATTTTTCAGGAGTTCAGTCCAAAAATCACTTATTAAGTCTACCCCATTTTAAAATAAACCTGAAACACATGAAAACTCAAGTATTCCTTTTTTGGGCCTGTTGTTTATTTTTTCTAATGAGCTGCAATCGGGTTGATCGCCTGGTGGAAAAAATGGCCCATTCAAATGCCTTAGAATGTGAGTACGTTGGCGGTTTAGCCTCTTATCCCAGTAAGCAATACAAAAGATATAAAAAGCTTTCAAGGATCGCCTCACCGGATAAGCTTATCGAATTAACGGATCATGATAGTGCTGCAGTGGCCATTTATGCCAGTCATGCTCTTATTAACCGCGAATTAATTGCTCCTGACCTTCTTTTATCAAAATTTCTTCACGAGGATAAATATGCATCTACTTCTTGCGGTTGTCTCCTCTCTTCAAGTTCAGCCTCTTGGGAAGTATACATGGAATATAGAAACCTGCATCTGGAATGGCTAGACGTTGATACAGGGGAATATGTCATTCACGACACCCCGGAATTATTCAAAATGGACAGTATAGTCCTGTATGCCAATAAACCTGGTTCATTTTTATATTATGTAGTTTTTCAAGATCGAAAATTCCCTGAAAAATTCAACGAAAGAATTCTGGAACTTGCCTTTAATGAACAAAATTATTATGCTCTCACCTATGTCTTTAATCACTTAAGAAAGGATCATACGGATCTTCTGTTTGATACATTATATCTGCTCCTGGAAAAAAAATCTACTGAACACTATCAAAAAACCGAAATAGAAAAAATGCTTAAAAATTTGGATGAGAATTTCGGAAAAGACCAATACCATTTTAATTAAACTATTAGCTTTTCCTTTTGCACTCTACACCCTGCACTATGCACTTTACATTCTCCTCACATCATCCCTTCATCCGCAAAGCTCAAATACCCCGAACGGGCAATAATAAGGTGATCCAACACCATAATATCTAAATGATGTCCCGCTTCAACCAACTTTTTTGTCAACGACAGGTCGGCCTGACTGGCACGCAAATTACCAGAAGGGTGATTATGACATAGAATGATGGAGGAGGCTTGCTTTTCCAGTGCAATTCGGAAAAGGATTTTTGCATCTACCACTGTACCGGATGTTCCCCCCTTACTGATCTGTTCCCTGCTAATGATCCGATTGGCACGATTGAGCAATAATATCCAAAATTCTTCATGATCCAGATCAGCAATTACCGGACCGATCACATCAAAAGCATCCTGACTGGAACGGAGCTGTGGCCTTGCCTTGACATCTGTAAGTTGTCGACGCCTTCCCAACTCCATTACAGCCATTATGTTTATAGCTTTGGCCTCACCAATTCCCCTGAAGCTCATTAATTCCTTTAAAGTTAATCTACTAAGCTTCTCCAGGCTATTCTCCGCAACCTTCAAAAGCCTTTTGGCTAGGCCTACAGCCGTTTCTTCTCTTGATCCTGACCCCAGAATGATGGCTAGTAATTCGGCATCGGTGAGGTTTTGTTTGCCCTTCAAAAGCAGTTTTTCCCTGGGGCGATCTTCTTCTGCCCAGGACTTGATACCCATGCCTGGTGATTGATAGTTTTTCATATGGTTTACTTTTTTGAATTTTACCCAGACCTCCGAGGTTTTATAACGCTTCACATAAAAATGAGGTAAGCTCATTATATGCTAAGCTTAAAATGCAAAGTGCAAAGTGTCGGATGCAAAGTGCAAAAGTGAAAATCATTTATTTGCCACACACACATTAATCAACAATGTTTGGATTCACCCAAATGAAAAAAAATCTCTCAATCAAATAATGACTTCTACACTCTTCACCCTGTATTATGCACTTTTAATTCAGGTTTCACTCTTATTGAATATTTTGATCTTTAACAATTAACTCAGTTAAACCGTAAGAAACCTCGGAGGTCTGGAGCACCCTTTTTTATATAAAGCCATGAAAACCTCAAACGTGACATTAATTGAGGAACTTTTTTTACCAAACAATCATTTTTTGGCTAAATTGCGGCAAACAATACAGGTTAATGACCAATTTTCAAATCAAAAGAGGAGAACGACTCAAAAGCAAAAAAACGATAGACAGTCTGTTTTCCGGAGCGAACTCGGTAAGCAAATACCCCCTGTTGCTCCTTTGGAAAGAAGTTGACTTGAAATCAAAAAAAGAAAGCTTTCCCATCCAGTTCACCGTCAGCGTGGCCAAGAAAAAATATAAAAATGCCGTCGACCGAAATTTTGTTAAGCGACACATCAGGGAAGCTTATCGGTTGAATAAACCCAATTTGTACGAAAATTTAACTGGTGACAATCGGCAATTCGCTTTCATGTTCATTTTTACCGGAAAACAACTGGAGGATTGTTCGAGAATAAAATGGGCTATGCGGAAGGTTCTGGAAAAATTTCTTGAGCAAAAAGAAAATAAGCGATGACCACATACTCAAACAACCATTTAGGAAATTTCAGGTTCTTTAACTAGAACATTAAGTCACCTTACAAACGAAAATTTATGCGCGTAATATTTTTACTGCTTCTATTTTCATCCATTTCCTTTTTCGCTTCAGGCCAGAAAATTTTACAAATCGAAACCTATGGCCGGGCCAAGACCGAAAAACTGTTTATTGGCCAAGGTATTACCTATCAATTAAAGGATAGCGAAGACTGGCACTATGTCGTAATTGAAGACCTGATCATCGATCAGCAGCTAATTCAGACCGTAAGGGGTTATCTTAAACTCTCTGAGATCGGAGCTTTGAGAACGGAACGCGGCTGGTCAAAAGCAACTCAGGTGTCCCTCATGACTTTTGGTGCAGCCTGGTCAGCTTTTGCCCTGGTAGGCTACGCAACTGACGGCAGGCCGGAAACCAGTTACAGACCTGCAGATGCTGTCGTATCTGCTACCACCATTGCTTCCGGATGGCTCATCGGAAAAATATTCAAATACAAAAAAATAAAATTGGGTAAACGGAAAAATCTAAGAATGATCGAAATTCCCATCCAGGGAAGGTTTCCCGGAAACGGATAGACAAACGAATCATTATATCACACTAAAACGCTTTCTTTTTCAGATTGCTGTCGATCTTCAAAAAAGCGAATGGCCATATCATAACCTGTAAGGCCAAATCCAATTATGCACCCTGCACAATGAGGGCTTAAATAGGAATGATGGCGGAAACTTTCCCTGGCATAAACATTTGAAATGTGAACTTCAACAACCGGTGTTTTTATTCCGGCAATGGCATCGGCAATGGCAATGGAGGTATGAGTATAAGCCCCTGCATTCAATACTATCCCATCAATTGAAAAACCAACTTCATGCAGTTTATCAATCAATAGTCCTTCTGAATTAGACTGGAAATAGTGAAGGTTGAGATTTGGAAATTTTTCCTTAAGAACAGAAAAATAATCCTCAAAGCTTTGGTTACCGTAAATCTCCGGCTCACGTTTCCCCAAAAGGTTTAGATTCGGGCCGTTAATAATGAGGATGTCCATAGTGATTAATTTGCCATATCAGAAAGGAACTTGACCCGCACCAGTTGGATCTCATCCAGGGTAATATCATCTTCCTGAAGCTCCCTAAAGGCTTCATCTACTGAATCGGTTTCAGCTTCCATGAAATAATCATAAATATCCTCCTTGGCATACTCATCGATACTTTCATCAATATGATAATCAATATTGACCTTTGTACCTGAATTGACGATGGCATCCAGCTCTTTATACAAATCCTCCATCGAAAGGTTATTGGTAGAGGCCAGTTCATCCAATGGAATTTTACGGTCGATACCCTGGATGATATTAATTTTCAGCTTTGATTTGTTGGCTACCTGTTTGACGATAAAATCGGAAGGTCTCATGATGTCATTTTCCTCAACATGAGCCTGGATAAGGTCCAGAAACGGTTTGGCATAACGCATTGCTTTCCCTTTACTCACTCCGGTGATCTTGGTCATGTCCTCCATCGTTACCGGATATTGGGTAGCCATGTCCTCTAAAGAGGGGTCCTGGAAAATTACAAAAGGAGGTATATTCTTTCTGTGTGCTTCTTTCCTTCTCAGATCTTTCAGTAAGCCCATCAGTACTTCGTCAAGCACTGCCGTTTTTTGAACAGGTTCATTCAAGGCTGCCGACTGATCATCATAGTTATGGTTGATCGGAATATTAAATGTATGAGGAGATTTCAGGAATTCATGGCCTTTTTTAGTCATTTTCAAAAGACCGTAAGTCTCAATGTCCTTATAAATATAATTATTGAGCATAGCATTCCTCAAAACGGAACTCCAAAAAGTAGGATCATTGTCTTTACCGACGCCAAAAAGTTCTTTTTTATCGAATCGGTAATCTTTCATTTGCTTGGTTTCCTTACCGGTAATAAATTCCAATAAGGTCTTAATCCCATAATTCTCATCAAGGTCAACTATGGTCTTGAGTGAAATGTCCAACTCTGCCTTCGCGTCAACCCTGTCTTTAGGGTGTTTGCAATTGTCACACATATCGCCACATCCCTCCTCTGCATAGTTTTCACCGAAATAATGTAGTAAGAATCTGCGTCGACAGGAGGTAGTTTCTGCATAGGCCATTACCTCAGATAATAACTGAGCCCCCATTTCTCTTTCAGCAACAGGTTTATCTCTGAGAAACTTTTCCAGCCTCAGAACATCCGCATAGGAATAAAACGCCACACATCGGCTGGAAAGACCATCACGCCCTGCACGGCCAGTTTCCTGGTAATAGTTTTCAATACTCTTTGGAATATCATAATGGATTACAAACCGAACATCCGGTTTGTCAATACCCATTCCAAATGCAATAGTTGCTACTATCACATCAATATCTTCCATCAGAAATCCATCCTGTGTAGCTGTCCTGGTCTTTGCATCAAGTCCAGCGTGGTATGGTGCTGCTTTAATATCATTGACAATAAGGAATTTGGCGATTTCCTCTGCGGATTTCCTGGCCTGAACATAAATGATCCCTGATTGGCCTTTGACACTCTTCACCACCTGAACGATCTGCTTAAGGGTTTGTTCCTTTTTGGCTTTTGGTCGCATCTCATAATACAAATTCTCCCGGTTGAATGAGGAGATAAAGGTATTATGGTCGTCCATTCTGAGGTTTTTTACGATATCGGACTGCACCTTTGGGGTAGCCGTAGCCGTAAGGGCAATGACAGGGATATCAGAGCCAATTTCATCGAGCATAGTTCTTATTCGCCTGTATTCCGGACGGAAATCATGGCCCCATTCTGAAATACAGTGGGCTTCATCTACGGCGAC
>QQUB01000339.1 GCA_008501835.1 Bacteroidota bacterium | reverse complement strand
CTGCCCTGGTGTCCAGCTTTAGTCCTCCCTGCATGGCAAGGGTTTGAACATATTCATCCCTGATGTGCGTGCTGCCCTGATGTGCATTGTCATTAATGGCCGGATAATTATCATCTCCGGAGTTCCTAAACATAAATTTCTGGTATTCATCTCTGTCAGAGTATTCAAACAACTCCGCAAGTACCGCTTTGGAATACCCCATTTCATCTCTTGAGACCCAATCAAGGCTTCGGTGAGGCAGCACCCAGGAATCCTGGCCATGTCGATTTAAGGAACCAAAAGAGGTGGCTTCTCTTTCCTTGTCTTTATTGAAATATTCGATTGAACCAATAGGTATCAGGCTACCATCGCCACCAGCTAATTCAAGAACATCATCTGCTGCTACAGAAAATACAACCAACGAAAAATCTTCGTTTATGAAATAGGTATTGAAGTCCATCTTTCCTGGCAAAATATCAGGGTCTTCAATAAAGGACCTGGCCTTGATCACAGTGGTCTGATTCACTAAAAAAGGTTCTGAATACACCGGTGAATCAGGCGTCGGATTGGTCCCGTCAAGGGTATAATAAAGGATTGAGCCAGGTTCATTATTTGTCAGCGTAACCAATACGGAGTCCTGGTAATATCCAGCTTCCTGGTCCATTTCAGGTGTTTGAGTATATCTCAAAAACATAGGGCTTCCGGCATTATCGTACCCAGGAGTTGGATCCGGGCAAATAAGCCACGACAAATCTTCGCCCTCAGGTCTGCACCTTGAATGTTCCACCAGGGTTAATTCAAGCGGATACACCTCTAAAATATTTTCATCGGGGTCCGAAAAAAGAACGAATTCGTTGCCTTTGGTTTGTGCGAACTTAAAGTTGGTGTGGAAATTTCCATCTGCGGCTTCATCTCTTCCCGAGCACCAAAACAATAAAAATTGATTAGGCTGGATAATAGTGCCGGAAGGGATTTCCCATTTACCCGGATTATCCTCTTTATCAGAAAGGTGGTAACCGCTAATGTCCACTGCCAGGTCACTTGAGTTATATAATTCTATCCAATCCTCGGTTCTACCATAATTATCTAAAAAACTTTCAAGGTTTGAAGCAGAATATTCATTGATAACCACCTGGGCATTGATGGAACAAACGGTCATCAATATCAATCCGAATAATGACAATACTTTTTGCATGGTGAAGTGTTTTTATCTATTTAGGCGGGAATTTGAGGTCTTAATCTCTACGAAGAAAAGACAAATCAATCAGAATTTCTATTTTATGGAGCTTATTGTAATATGGGTTTCACAAATTCTTTTTTAACCTCCTTTTTCTTTTTACTTTTGCCGCAAAACATATCTGATGGAAGTGAAAAAGATCTCTATAGGTTGCGACCATGCCGGATTTCCGCATAAGGATGCAATCAAGGACCTCCTCTCCTCTCTTAACATTGAAATTACCGATTACGGAACCCATTCTCTGGATTCGGTTGATTACCCGGACTTTATCCACCCTGTTGCAGAAGATGTTGAAGGTAAAAAAGCAGATTTTGGCATTATTCTCTGTGGAAGTGGAAACGGAGCGGCCATGACCGCTAACAAACATCAGGGAATCAGAGCGGCTTTATGCTGGCAAAATGATCTGGCCTCGCTCGCCCGGCAGCACAACGATGCCAATGTCCTTGCTATCCCGGTTAGATTTGTCAGCGAAGATACTGCCCTGCAAATGGTAAAGATCTTTATTTCCACAGAATTTGAAGGTGGCAGACACGAAAGAAGAGTGAATAAAATCAGTTGTGACTGAACCGATTAGCCATATTTTTTTTGGGTATTCCCCCTAACGTCAATACCATTTTGATGGTAATATAAATTTGATGTCCTACTTGGGTAAAAATTCTTACAAACTCCCTATCTTCGGCCTTTAAAATTTTTGGCTTGCCGAAGTCGTAATTCAAAATACTTAAAGCGAAAAACTGTTACTATGTACATTGCAATGATTATAATCTTCGTGATCGGTTATGCAGCCATCGCGTTGGAACATCCTCTGAAAATTGATAAGTCAGCCTCAGCGCTGCTTACAGGGGTTTTAGTATGGACCGCATTGGTCATTGGTGGTGATGCTATTCTGGGTGCCAAGGGAATCCAGGATATCACCCATCACATTGATCATGAGATCCTCCACCACCTGAGTGAAATCGGAAGTATTCTCTTCTTCCTGCTTGGTGCCATGACTATTGTGGAATTGATTGATGCCCACGAAGGTTTCCGGGTAGTTACCGACAGAATTAAAACCACGGACAGGGTGAAATTGATGTGGATTCTTACCATCCTCACCTTCTTCTTCTCGGCCGCACTGGATAACCTGACGACCTCCATCGTAATGGCCGCCGTGCTCAAGAAACTGATAAAAGACAAAAAGGATCTCTGGTTCTTTGCAGGTATGATCATCATCGCTGCCAACGCAGGTGGAGCCTGGTCGCCAATTGGTGACGTTACCACTATTATGTTGTGGATTGGCGGTCAGTTGACTGCAGGAAATGTAATTGTAGAAGTATTCCTGCCAAGTTTGGCAGCTCTGTTAGCACCACTGATCTTTGTATCCTTTACTTACAGAGGTAACATTGAACGGCCGGAAGAGGAATTCCAGCGTACCCACGAACCTATTCCGAACTGGGAGCGTAATCTCGTTTTCTTCCTGGGTGTGAGTATGTTATTATTTGTTCCGATCTTTAAAACGGTAACGCATTTGCCTCCATTCATGGGTATTTTGCTCGGTTTAGGTGTACTTTGGCTGGTTACAGAAATACTGCACAGAACCAAGAACAAACACCACTATCACCACCTCACTGTGGTTGGTACATTGAGAGAGGTTGATGTTCCTAGTGTACTTTTCTTCCTCGGTATTCTTTTGGCCGTTGCCGGTTTGCAAACCGCAGGTCACCTGGAACAATTAGCTACAGCACTGGACAATACTTTTGATGGAAATATTTACATTGTCAATATGCTGATCGGTATACTTTCTGCGATCGTTGATAACGTTCCTTTGGTAGCCGGTGCCATGGGTATGTACGATTTCAGTACTTATCCGGTTGATGATACTTTCTGGGAACTTTTGGCTTACTGTGC
>QQUB01000227.1 GCA_008501835.1 Bacteroidota bacterium | reverse complement strand
TGCTAAGTTTAGCCTGTAGTGAAAGTAAACAATCAACAATAGGTTTAGATGCCACAGAAGGAGCTTTAAAGCTGGTTGACTATTTCAAAAAGACAGCACTTAAGGTGCATTCAATTATTGGTAAGATAACTCCGGTAGATAAGCTGCCTGTTGACAAAAGGAACCTATATGATGAATTGCCCAAAACCTTTACTACCCAGGAAGGAGTCGGAATTGCCGAAATTATGGGCATTCCTCAAAGAACCTTTAAACGATTTATCGCCCAGCGGGACCTGTTCAGCAACCCCAAAAGAGGGCAATACAAAAAAGAATTTTAGTGCCTGGCACATGGCACAAACGGCACAAGTGGCACAAAATTGATTCTAATTGTGCCGTTAGTGCCGCTTGTGCCAAATGCCACTTAAGGTTTTTAAGATGAAAAATTTCCGTTTCAGGTTAGAAAAGAGCAGTAGAAAACACATTTGTCCTCAATGTGGGAAAAGACGCTTTGTCAAGTTTGTTGATACGCAAACCAATGAAATCTTACCTGAGGAATATGGCAGATGTGATCGTGAATCAAATTGCGGCTATTTCTTAAGTCCTTATAAGGATGGTTTTTTAACAAGATCAAATTCTGAATATAACTTTGATCACAAGCCTTTACTTAGAAAAAATAACTCTCCCAAGCTTTCACCTGCCCCAGTATTCCTTCCGGAAAAACTACTCTTAAAAACGCTGGAACCAGATCGATACAAAGAGAATGTATTCATTCAAAATCTTCTTAAGAGAATTCCATTTCCTTTTGGCTTCAAAGAAGTAGAAAAAGTAATTGCTCTATACTTCCTGGGAACCGTTAAACATGGTTATCTAACCGGAGCAACTTCCTTTCCTTTTATCGATATAAATGGGAAGGTACGGGCAATTCAGGTTAAGCAATTTGATCAGGAAAATCACACTTCCAAAACTGATTTTCTGCATTCCATTATACTAAGGCACTATAAGAAAACAAATAGAAGAATTCCGCTATGGCTTAAGCAATACCAGGATCAGGATAAGAAGGTTTCCTGTTTATTCGGGGAACATTTGTTAAGGTATTATCCGGAAAACCCAATTGGTTTGGTAGAAGCTCCCAAAACAGCCATTTTTGGAACGCTTTATTTTGGACTGCCTGAAAATCCAAAAAACTTCTTGTGGCTGGCTGTTTACAACCTCAGCAGTTTGAATTATGACAAATGCAAAGCACTTTTCGGACGGGACGTTTTTTTATTTCCTGATCTATCCAAGAATGGCAAGGCTTTCGATTTATGGAGTGAAAAAGCAAAAAAGTTAGAACACCTGATCCCCAAAACCACCTTCACCGTTTCGGACCTCCTTGAAAAGATCGCTACTGAACAGGATCGCTTAAGAGGATTAGACCTGGCTGATTACCTGGAAAAACAAGACTGGAGAAATTTCAGAGCATTTTATGCTAATAACAAAACGCCCCATCCGGTGCCGCCAAGCTACCCGGACAAGGCATTATTTAACAAATAGTTAAACACTCTAATGTATGAAAATTTTAAGATCATTGCCGAGTAACAAAGACTTTTTCGATACTTATGCCCCTTTATCACGGAATATCAGCCGGGCAGGGATATTCGCCCAGTTGGTGAGTGGAATGACCGAGTTAGGCATTATTTACACTGGAATGCTTCAGGCTATGAAGCCTTTGGATCTGGGTGTTTGGGAATCTGTTCTGGCTGCCATGGTCGCAGTGGTAGGCACGGTTACTATTGAATTAGGCTTAAGACAAGCTTTCCCTAAGGCCATTGATTCTATCCTTCATACCAGGTGGAGCGGTTTACATTTACCTATTTCCGTTTTCGTTTGGTTATTATCAATCGTTTTAATGGTCACCTCCGGCTTACTTTCTTTTAAGAACAGTTATGTGATCGTTGACAATTTCACTCCACAGGTAATTGATCAAACCACAGCTGAGGCAGATAGCATTTACCGGGAAGAGGAGACAGAGGTCCAGGCCCTCTACAAACAGGACAGTTTAATGATCGAAAATACATTCAGAAACAAAACGGAAGCAATCACCAATTCCCTTAACAAAAAGGTCGAATCCGAAGAAAGAGCCATCGTAGGTTATGAAAACAGAGAAGCCCGGACCAACCAGAGCTATGCTACCAGGAAAGACAGAATCCGCCAAAACATCGCCAACCTGGAAGCAGCTAAAGCGGATAGCCTGGCGATCCTGACAACCCTTAAGGCAAATGACCTTTTCAACCTTAAAACCAATTACAATGAATCCCTTGCCTATGTAAAAACAAACCATCAAACGGCCGTTAACCAGATCGTAAACGATAATAAACAAGCCAAATTAGACCGTGAAGCCACTGTTAACAGTTACGGTGGCGGTTTAGGATGGTTTACAGTCGTTTGTTTATTCCTTTTTGCCGTTTCCGTTATCCTGGACCGCATTTACCGAAAAGGAGCAGGTATTAACGAAAGCATACAAATTGAAGCTTACGATTTCCGGCCTTCGGCCTTAAGAGAATGGTGGTCTTCTATTTGGGAGCGGATCAATTATTTACTACACAACAAAATCAAATCTTTTGCGGACAAAACCCCCGCTGCTCCTTTACCAGTCCAACCAGGTGTTGTTTACGATATGGCAGAAGCAATGCAGCATGTTACTGTTAAGCTACAACTCGACCAGGACAATAACACCGGAAAAGTAATTTCCCTGGAAACTAAACAACCGGAATCCAACTTCATGGAACCAACCCGGACCATGGGGTTCAAACAGCAAAATCCCCTTAATAATTCGTGTGACCTTTATAGCCCACGAACCACGAAAGTTGAAACCACGAAAAATGGGTTTGAAACGGTGGATTTACGCCAGGCGAAACAACGGCTGAAACGCTATAAAAAGCGCCTGGGCAGCCATCAGCAAAAAGCTATTAAACAGCAGCAGGCAACCGGAAAAGTTGTTAAGAGAACGGCGAATGCAATTGAGAATAATAAGAAGTGGGTAGAGTATTGGGAAGACGTGATAAGTAGTCTCTCAAAAGGCTGAATTAGAATACTGTATTCCTTTAAAACTCAACGTTTACAAGAATTTACCATCGTTAACAGGGCGAAAAATCGTTTTAGAACGGTTTTTTGCCCTTCATTTTTTACTGTTAACGGCTTTTGTTTATTTGTGTTTTCATTCGTAAACAAAATACTATAAAAATGGCAAAAGTAACTATAGGATTCAGGACCGATCCTGAGATAAAAAATGAACTCCTTGAAAAAGCAAATGAACTGGGGATTTCCTTAAGTGATTATTGTGAGAATCTGATAGTTAACAGGAGGAATACTGTTGATGATAATGGTTTTCATGAACCTATACTAACGGAGGGGGATGTGGATATTATTGAGGAGGTTTTTGCGGATCAATTGCATGAATTTTTTGGTGCTAACGAAAGCAATTTTTTAAGGGAAAAGGAAAAGTCAGAATCCAACGAAAAGAAGATTACCAAACTTAATGACTTTTTTGATTTTTTGGATCTGCCAGAGGAGCAGGCAAAAAATCTGCAGGGTTATCTTAAGACAGCGGCCCAGGCTTTGGAGCTTAACGAAGCTGAGGTTATTGTGAGAATGCTGGCTTTTGCTTATTCCGAATTGGCTCCTTCAAAGGGTGGATTTTTTAATGGAGGCATTGGTCAAATACAACCTACCAAAAATTTAATTCAACCTTGGACATAACCAGGCTTAATCATTCAAGTTCTCTAAAAGGAGTCTTTTCAAATTTTATTTCGAAAAGGCTCCTCTCTTAGTTCCTGGGATAATTTAAGCCAATTCCTTCAAAATTCCCTTTATTTTGGCTTGAACAGAAACAAGCTCTTTTTCAATATCTGATATTTCTTTTTTTAACAAATCGATATCAATTTCTTCGACTTCTTCAAAGGTGTCAATATATCTTGGGATGTTTAAGTTAAAATCATTTTCCACAATTTCCTTGTATTGAACTACTCGAGCAAAACCTTTCCAATCTTCACCTAAGTTTTCACTTTTTATTTTTCCTTTTTGTTCGTATTGTTTATAAATATTAACGATAGCTTCTATATCCTCATTTTTTAATCTATTGAGCATTCTTCCTGTTAAGTAATGATTGCTGGCATCAATAAACAAAACATCTGAATTATCTTTTTTCCCTTTATTAAATATTAGAATTACTCCACTAATAGAAGTCCCGGGAAATATATTTGGAGGTAGTCCAATAACGGCTTCAAGCAAGTTTTCTTCGATTAAACTTTTCCTAATATCATACTCTGATGCTCCTCTAAATAAAACACCATGAGAAGCAATAATACCTATTTTCCCGGTTGCTTCCTTGGCGGATTCAATCATGTGGCTGATAAACGCATAATCACCTTTACTCATGGGAGGAATACCTCTATGGAATCGATTATATGGGTCATATTTAGGGGCCACAGGGTTCCACCTATTTAGAGAAAAAGGTGGGTGTGAAACTACTATATCAAATTTTTTCAGATCATTTTCATTTGTAAATTGTGGCGAAGTAAAAATATTCCCTTGTTTAAAATTTTGTACATTTTTATCTAACCCATTAATAAGAATCTGCATTTTGCTAATTCTAATGGCCTCTTCATTAATATCCTGCCCATATATCGACAGATCTGTTGGAGACCCTTTTACTATGGAGTCTGCTACTTGTAATATCAATGTACTTGCACCGCAAGCTCCATCATAAATCGAATCATGTTGCTTTGGTTGAATTAGTTCTGACAATAATTTTGCAATTTCGGGTGGGGTATTCATTTCCCCTCCTTTTTTCCCCTCATTAAGGGAAAAGAAATTTAATAGCATTAAAAAGGCACTTACTATTTTTTCTCTTGTTTCATCTGTTGACTTTAGATCCAGTTCAGCAAAGGAGTTATATAGTGTTTGAAGGGTGTGTCTTTCAGATTTGAAAATTTCCCCACTAAATTCAACATTACTAAATATCCCTCTAAGGGATTCATTACAAGATTCGACTTTATTTAATGCATTAGTAATTTCATTTGCGAATTCTGGATCGTCAGCAAATTTGTATAAATTATTGAAATGAGCATCCTTTGGTATATAAAACCTTACACAAGGTTCCCCAGGTTTCGACTCCTTTTTATCTGAGCCGTTATCACAGATATACTTAAAGAAGAAGAAAGCGAGAATATACCTTTTGTAATCGCGAGTATCTAAAACTCCTTTAAATAGATTACAAGTTCCAATAAGAATATTATAAAGTTGATTCTGTTCCACAAAAATTTAATTTTAGTTCAAAATAACTTGAGGAGGGATTCACGAATTAGAATTTCTTTTTTCTCTTTCAGAAGGTCTAACAACTGGTTTTCCCGATCGATCAATTTAGATAATTCGGAAATAATCTTCTGTTTCTCCAATGAAAGAATGGGAATCTCTAATTCTCTCAGTGAATTGCTATTTATATTTCGTTGTGAAGTTCCCACCAAAACCTTTTCAAAATACCTCTGTGCTTCATCTTGGTTAATATACCAGGCTAGATATGAAGGAAGGAATTTATTTTTCTTATTTTGGTTTATAGAAATTATAAAAAAAGTAAGAGTAGCAATTGCCTCGTACTTCTTTTTAAATACGATGGCTTTATTATTTGTACCCTTTGCAAGAAACAAAATGTCCCCTTGTTTTAACAAGTGTCCCTTTTTCAGATCAGTACTGGATACTTTAAAAAGATCTTTTTTTCCTTTAATGTCAGTATAGTCATGGATTAAGTCTCTCATTTGAATAATCGATACATCTCCATTTACATTATTGGTGACCTTTTTTCTAAAAGAATAACCACTCCTTATTTCTGCCAAATCCCTTAATTTAACTTTTTCCATACATCAAAAGTAAATGAATTTTAAATGAAGTAAGACTCTCTAAATCTAAAAAAGATTTGAAATAATGATCAATATTATTTCCCAATACCTAAGGCTGAATTGTTTCAATCCCTTCAGAAGAATAGGAATAAAGGGTTTGGTCAATAACAACAGAAACTTAATTACACTTGTTGCATCTTTACAAAAGGTGACAATTTTTTGCCAATTACTTTTCTTCTTTTTTGTATTGTTTTTCATATATAATTTTTTAATATTTCCAAGTTGTAATGGAAATGAAATTTAAAGGAACTCCAAAAGATCAATCAATTATTGCATAACGTCTGTATTACAAAAACAAAGATAAACTAAGAGTTACAAAAAGTCAAGTTTTTTTACGCATAATGTCATTACTGCAAAGGGTGATAAAACTAAACCGTTGCTTATCAGTGATTTGTGAAAATATTTTTTTTAAATATTAGCACTTTTTTTTGCCCTATTCAAAGGCACAAATTCTTTCTTATTGCTATTTCACATAATTTTGAGGGCTTATTATGTATTATAAACCTCTTATCATAAAAGATAATCGCGAATTTCATTTACTCAAATTGAACATTTGAGTGCTTCTGACTCCACCCTAAAATCGTCAAACATCAAACCCATTTGGTGACATTTGTCAACATTTTTCCAATTAACTTTTTTTAGATTTGGCTAATCCTCACATCTCACCCAAAATCAATTAATCTTCGAGAGGCTATTGAAGTTAAATTGATAATTCAAGGCAAAGTATAACCGGAAATTCCATTAGGTGAAAGCTCTGAGAACTTTTAAATTTTATTCTCCTGAAGGCACCATCCGGATTGCCTCTTTATTCAATTAAGTGGATTGAAAAGACTTCTTAAGAACCGTGGTTGAAACTGAGAGGTACAGGTGCTATTTTTCGAGGGCACTCCTCTGGAGGAAGTCAGAATCATTATTTTTCTGGTAAAAGATGATCATCTGTGCTTTTGTATGTTTATGTTTTTTCTTAAGCATGATGAGAAGCCTAATAGTAAAAGAGCTTAAATTTTGAAAACATATTAGAAATTCAAAGATTATGCTAAAGAAGATAACCCTTACAGGAGAACAAAAGAAAGTACTTTTTTTGCCTCCAACAAATCCTATACAAGTTAAAGGTGTTGCAGGCAGCGGAAAAACAACCGTAGCGCTTTATAGGGCAAAGCACCTACTCGAAACACAAAACACACTTTTTAAAGAAGCCAATATTGTCATTTTTACATTTAATAAAACTCTTGCAGCATACATAAGAGCTATTAGTCCATATATTAATGGTGGATATCAAAAAGAAAGTGATGAGATTAAGCCCAAAACGCCTGAGGGTTTGAATGTGACTATTGTCAACTTTCACAGTTGGGCTTTTCGTTTTGCAAATATTGGTTTGGATAGGACTGTTATGCAATGGGAACAACTTGAAATTATTAGCTATATCAAAAATATGATGACTCCAAGTACATCAAATATTTTGAATAAAAGCCCAGAGTTTTTTCAAGAAGAAATTTCCTGGATAAAAGGAAAATTGTTCAAAACAAAAACCGAATACCTCGAAGCAAAACGAACCGGCCGAGGAACGTCTGATAGAGTCACTGGAATTGACAAAGAAGTTATATGGGCCGTTTATCTAAAATATAACCAAGAGTTAAAAAAACGAGGAAAAGTCGATTTTGATGATTATGCAATTCTTTGTTTAAGTAAAATTGAAAATAACCCAATTTGGAAGCCACCATTTACACACATTATTATTGATGAGGCTCAGGATTTGAACAAAGCACAAATCTTGGTGATTTCAAAACTTGTTTCTCCTGAGACAGAGAGTATTACTATAATTGCTGATGCTGCTCAAAGGATTTTTAAAAGTGGCTTTACTTGGTCTGAAGTTGGGATTAATGTTCGAGGAGGTAGAACAATTGAGTTTAAAAAGAATTATCGAAATTCTATCCATGTCGCACGTGCTGCACTTTCTTTGTTGGAAAAGGAAAAAGACAAATCAGAATTCACTAATGTTGAAACAGCCTTAACAGGTGGAGAAAAGCCAAAGGTGGGATTCTTCGATGATTTTGACGAACAACTATCTTATTTGAACGAAGAGCTTCTTAAACTGAGAGATCAAGATAAGGATTACAGTACAATTGTTTTACATAGAACGAATAGGGGTGTAAAAAGAATTCAAGATTTTCTAAATAGCAACGGACATAGTACAGAATTAGTAAAATCAAATCGACCGGTTAATTACAATAGTAACAGTATTAAGGTTTGTACAATGTCATCAATAAAGGGATTGGAATTTAATAATGTCTTTATTATGGATTTGAATGATGATGTAATTCCTTACCCACCTGGGTTTAATGATAAAGATGATGAATTCCATATATCAACGGAGAGAAGACTACTATATACTTGCATGACAAGGGCAAAGAATGAATTATTCTTGGTTTGTAATAGTTCTAACCCTTCACGCTATATTTCTGAAATCGATATAGGTTTACTTAATAAAATAACACCTTCATATGAAAAAAATGACGATGTTATGGATTTGCCATTTTGAAATAAATTATGAAAAACTATTGGAATAATTTATCGGAATATTGGAAAGATATTTTTATAGCCCACGTCCGATTAGAATACTTTATGGGGTGCCATGGGTGGTTTGGTGATATGAATGATGGAGACTTAGATATTTTCGAGGAATATAAGATTGAATTTGGTAAACCATTTGTGCGAAATGAAACGGGTAGTGAAATCCAAAAAGTCAAAGCATTAAAGCATTTAAGTTTACAAATGCTTGGATTGGAAGATATCACCCCGGTTGAAATACTTGATTTGGAATCTTTTCAAGCCTATTCAAATGACATTAAAGATGTTAAGGTCCTAAGTAAGATGGAAAACCTTAAGACTGTTGACATTTCAATTAACAACGTAATAGATATTTCACCTTTGTATAGTTGTAAAAGCCTTGAAGCAATAGATATATCAGCAAATCCGATTCCAAAAAATCAAATTGAAAAATTTTCTAAAAAAATTTTAGTCCATGCTTTTAATTTAGGTAATCAAGAGCCGAATATAAATTGTGAGTTTCAAAAAGAAATAAACAAAAGGAGAATTAATTATCTTATACATTTCACTCCAACAATTAATCTATACAGTATTCTTGAACAAGGAAAGATTATGTCTAGGGCAAAATTGGAAGGGCTGGATATTGAACAATTTGATGTGTTGGATTATGCTCAGTTCACAGATACCGTTAGATATGACGATAAAAATTACATCAACTTATCGATCTCATCACCCAACACTTTTTTATTTTCAAAATTTAGAGAACGAACTAAAAATGACATTACTATTAACTGGTGTGTACTGAAAATTGACCCTAAACATATTTATGAAAAGGGAACTAAATTTTCTGTAACCAATGCTGCTTCCAATGCCGCTAAAGCAATCGGAATAACTGGAGATCTAGAAAAATTCAAAATGCTATTCGCGGACAGAATTAACATACCTCATGGAGTAAGGGGAAGAATCAAATCAGAATTCCCTACTAATATACAAGCGGAGGTTCTAGTAAAGAATAATATCCCAGTTGATAGTATTATTGAGGTATGTTTTGAATCTCAAGAAAGTTTAGCTGCTGCAAAAGCTGCACTATATGAGTTTGATACAAGTAAATTTGTTGTAGATAAAGAAATTTTTTCGCCAAATCGTTCTCTATGAAGCCAGTAACAAAATATAAAGGAAGTATAAAATTAGCCGCAATAGGTGATGCTCTTGGGTGGATAACTGAATTTGAAAAAAGTACTGATTCTCTAAAAACCAAGTATAAAACAGAATATATTTCCAATTTTTATGAATGGAAAAAAAGTGTAGGGGGGAGATTTAATGGATATGTCGATTATTTAGAAAAAGGCTCATATTCGGATGACACTCAATTGTTACTTTCCGTTGCCAGGGCTATAAAAACTGATGGGTCAGTTGACCATGATTATTTTTCTAAAATTGAATTGCCAAATTGGTTATTATACTCTCGAGGAGCAGGAAGAACAATCAAAAATGCTGCAAGAAAAATTGTTAGAAAATCCGCAAAATGGAATCAAAATTTTTTTTCCTTTAAAGCTGGGAAGGTTATAGTTGATTATAGGGAAAGTGGTGCAAATGGCGCGGCAATGCGAATATTGCCTATTGCTTTGGCAAATTTTGGAGATATCGACAAAATAAAAGAAGAAATTTTTGCAAATAGTATTGTTACTCACGGACATCCCAGAGCGATTATCGGAGCTATTTTATATGGTTATTCTATAGATACTATCTTAAAATTCAGACCTGAAAATTTTACCTATGAAACATTTTTAACAGAGCTAGGAAAGGGTATCCATAACAAACTGTCTATTCCTTTTTTAGACAAACCAAGGTTCAAGGCCTGGGAAAGCGAATGGGATAAAAAAGCAAAATATCCTTTTAGAGAATTATTTACATTGACCCTAGACGAAACACAACAATACCTTAGAGATGCGTATAAACTTTTAACCAATAAGAGTAAAGATAACATAGCTCTTGAGAAGCTTGGATGTTTCAATCCAGATACTAAGGGCTCTGGCATTTCAACTGTAATTGCCGGGATCTATTTTTGTTGTAAATATTTGCATGAACCTATTAAAGCCATAGAACAAGCCGTAAATTCTATTGGAACAGATACTGATAGCATTGCAGCCTTTGCAGGTGGTTTAGTTGGTGCTTTACATGGTGACAACATTATTCCAGGAAGGTTTAATAAAGTTCAAGATTTTGATTACCTCGAAAAAGTTGCCATTAGGCTATTAGAAATTTCTGAAGGAAGGGCAAAGCCTAATAAAATACCGGTTAATAACAATATCAAGTCTATTAACAATATTGGATCAGACGACTTTGTATTAGGTGAACACGTTTATTTTGAACCACTCGGTTTCGGAACATTAAAAAAAATTGACCGGCAAAATACACTTACAAGAGGAAAATATAACGTAATTCTTGATGTGGATTTTGAAATAGGACAAAGTTGTCGATTTGCAAAAATTTTAAATAAAACAGAGGTTGATTATTATCCTATGTCGGACATAGATGATAGTAAATTGTATAATTTTTTGAAATTAGATTTTAAGACCAAGGATAGGATTGATAAGTTTGTTGAATCATTGAATGATACTCAGACAGAGGAGTTTATGCGTATAATATTTCAAATAGGCCATAACTTCAAAAGTTAGAAAACAAATATAATAGATGAAACTTAAAACCTACAAATGAACCCAGAACAACACAAAAAACTATCCATCCTCTGGCATAATCAACTCGAATTGATCAGATGGAAACTGCGAGAAAGGAATGACAATTCTTATTCTGTACAGGTAGTGAAGCCTTCCCTTAATATATCCATTATCATTTCTTGCTGTTCAGTTATCGAAGGTTACTTATTTACTGTGATAAAAGATCATCTTTTCATTGCAGGACATAAGAATAATAAAGAAAATGATAATACTCAATTATTAGACAGAGTGTTGCTAGATTATTCTGAACAGCTGGAAAATGCTACTTGGGGACGATATTTAAAGATTTTCGAAACAATTACTGGGTATTCAATAAGCAAGGGCATTGAATCAAACATTTTTAAGGCAGTTGCGATAATGTTTCAATATCGAAACCAATTGGCACATGGGAACGAAATAGAAATAACATTCATTGAAAATGGTGGCCCTGGAGAAATAAAGCCAACGTCTAAATATTTCAAGATTTTAAAATACGGAGAAGAGAAAAAATTGATCAAAGTCGATTATGATAATCATAATTTTGATATCTTAACCAACCAATTTATCGATCATTTTTACGAAAAAACAAAGCAATTTATTATTGAAGTAAATGAAATGTTTCCTCCGGAACTTCGCAGTATTTTAACTGCAGATTTATTTGCAATAATAAATGATAAAAAACACCTATGACGCAAGAACAAATAAAACAACTTGAAAAAGAACTTTGGGATGCCGCGGATGAACTGAGAGGAAACTCCAAACTGACCGCTGCCGAATATAAAGACCCCCTCCTTGGACTGGTATTGCTTCGTTTTGCCCAGAACCGTTATGAAGATGCCAAGATCTATGTTGAAAAGAACCTTCCCGTAAACCCGAGGACCGGAGAGAAAAGGGCTGCTACCAAGGATGATTTTGCAGCTGCCGGAGCTATCCTTTTGCCGGAAAAAGCGAAATACGAATACCTGGCGGCATTGCCGGAGGATGAAGACATTTCCGAAGCTATCAATAATG
>QQUB01000746.1 GCA_008501835.1 Bacteroidota bacterium | reverse complement strand
CCTGTTCCTCATGATTTTTGGACATCCACATGATGGCGGCAGCTCCCGTTGACAAACCTGAAGTCAGGAATAATGGCCCGAGGATGGCGTTATTCCAAAGTGGCCTTGCATTAAAGGCTGACAACAGAATACCCGTATAGATACCGAGTATTACGGCCAATACAATCATGACCCAGGCAATTCCTACCCGGTATTTGATGACAAGCGTCTCAAGTTTTTTGAGAATATTCAACCTCCAGTCCCAGTTGGGGAATAGTTCCCGCATATAACTGGCTGCCCAAAGGATAGACAGAGGTGTAATCGCCATCAGCGTCCAGGCTCCCCAGGACATTGGGGATTCCCAACGGATGGTCGTGTACAATTGCCAGGAATACAATGGGTTTTTAAGGTCATAGATCAAAGCAGCCAAACCAATTACCAGAGCAAAAGGTACCAGGAAGGTAGCCCACTTGACTGCAGTTGGCATTTCTTCGGATTTGCCCCTGATGGTGTAATAAGCTGCAAAGAACAAAATTCCGGCCGAAAGCCCTCCCAGGAACAGATACAACGAAATCGGCCAGTGCCATATATGTAGACTCGGGTCAATACCCGGAATGTTTCTACCACTGATGATTATTTCTTCGTTCATTTTAATTGCTTTTTAAATCAAATAATACACTTTCGGATCTGTACCTGCTTCTGGAGCAAGAACTTTGTATTTACGTTTCTTGAGAATCTGTGCAATCTCACTGTTCGGGTCATCCATATCACCGAAATACATACAGTGGGTCGGACAAACAGAAACACATGCTGGCTTCAATCCATCCCGTACCCGGTGAATACAGAAAGTACATTTATCCACATAACCTTCAGGATGAGAGAATCGGGCATCATAAGGGCAGGATTCTATGCAGGCCCCACAGCCGATACAATCAAACTCAGTGACCAGCACCACGCCTCCCTCTACGATGTGACTGGCTCCGGTTGGGCAACAACGCACACATGGAGCATCTGCACAGTGATTACAACGTTCCGAGCGGAGTTCAAGCTCCAACAGCGGATAGGTGCCGTAAACCGTCTCCGTTACCCAATCCCGGCAATACCCGACAGGCACATTATTTTCCGTTTGGCAAGCAACAACACAGTCGCTACACCCGACACATTTCTTCGTGTCTATTGCCATTGCGTATCTCATATATCAGCTGTTTTGTTTGGGTTCTCAGTATGGAATGTGACAAAGTTTCCACGCATTCCGGTTCCTCCCATAATCGGATCGATCATCACATTCGTTATTAATTCACTATCGTTAGCTCCACGGCCAAAGGCTTTTGACAGGTTTTTATTGTCATGCCCAAAACCGTGAACCATATATACGCTGTCAAACCGTATTCTTTCTGTTACCCTTATCTTCACCGGGAAGGAAGAATAAACCCCATCCTGGTTTTCCAGCCAGATCTCCATTCCATTTTTAAAGCCCCATAATTTGGCGACCTTAGGGTTGATCCAGATATTGTTTTCCTCCATCAGATCATGCAGATTTGGATTATTGGCAGTACGGCTAAAGGTATGCATTGGAGCACGTCCGTAAATGAGGCGATAAAAACCGCTTTCCGGCTGTGGATGTGCGGTAAACATCGGCATAGGGTCAAATCCTTTGTCCTTGAACGCCTGTGAGAATAATTCCACTTTACCGGAAGGTGTTTTGAAAGAAAAAGCCTCTCCTTCAGCTTGATACAGACTGGATTTGCGAGGGAATCGTTTGACACCGATCTTTTCCATTTCTTCCAGAGAAGAACCAACCTGCTTCAATTGCCAGTCAATAACTTCTTTATAATGATCGTAAGGGAAATAATCTCCCAATCCCATTTTTTTACCTAATTCCTTGGCAATCCACCAGGCAGGTTTGGAATCTCCAAGCGGTTCCATGACCGGGCTTCTGAGGGCGAGGAAAGGTTCACGGTGGGGTGATGTACGCAGGTCATCATGACGTTCCAGATAAGTACATTCCGGAAGGATCACATCCGCATAACCTGTAATTTCCATTGGCATGGTATCACAAACCACCACAAATTCTACTGAATCAACTGCCTTTTGGAAGGTATCCTTTTGAGGTAAAGTCAACGGGAGGTTGGTTCCGGTAACAAACCAGGCCCTGATCCGGTGTTCTTCATCTGTATTCCCTTCGATCGATGCGTCTATAAGTGCATTGGCAACGGATAATCCGGCAAATGGATATTTTCCATTAAGTTGGTCTTTCCATGCCCATTTAGGTTTTGGATATTCCGGATGAGGGAACTTAGGAATTTTAACTTTCTCAGGATAATAGAACCCTCCTCTGCGGCCCCATGCTCCAAGAAGAGCATTGAGGATAGCCATAGCACGGGCACGTTGAGTGTCATCACCATACCAGGTCACATGACGTCCGGGGTGAATGATCACAGCAGGAGCAGCGTTAGCCATTTCCTTGGCCGTTTTACGAATGACTTCCGGTTTAATGGTGGTAATACCATATGCCCATTCCGGGGTCATTTTCTTAACGTGGGATTTCAGCTCCTCAAACCCGGTAGTATGATTTTCGACAAAATCCTTATCGTATAATTCATCATAGATAATGACATGGATCCATGAGAGCAATAAAGCAAGGTCGGTAGCAGGTTTGATCGGCAACCAGTATTTGGATTTACTGGCAGCTGTAGAGAATCGTGGATCCACCGTAATAATGGTAGCATCCTTATCAATAGCTTCAGCCATTTCCTGAACCTGCCCATTGTGCATATTCTCTCCGAGGTGAGAACCTATCAGCACCAGACACTCGGTATCACGAATATCAATCGGCTCTGGAGATCCCATCACTTGCCCCAGGGTGGCTTTGAAACCTGCTTCACGAGGTCCGCGACATTGCGCGTATGAAGGAGCCGTTTGGTTTTTAGTACCGTAGGCATACAGCAGGTGATCAAATTGATGACCGGATGATCCGTGTTTGAACAGTGCTACTGTTTCAGGACCATATTTCTCCTTGATATCTGCAAATTTTTCTGCTACAAGTCCCAGAGCTTCGTCCCAGGATGCTTCCCGGAAAGTATCCGGACCATCATCTTGTTTAACCCTTATCAACGGCGTAGTCAA
>QQUB01000654.1 GCA_008501835.1 Bacteroidota bacterium | reverse complement strand
TTTTTTCAATGAATTCCCTAAAACTGACTTCCTCTCCACCTTCCCAAACGCGTTCACCATCGATTTTGATCAACCCATTGCCTCCATACTCGCGAAGAGGTTTGAGTATGATGGGGAATTTATTTTTTAAGGCTTCAATTTGTTCCACCGATTTACAGATCTCAATAGGGGGGCAGAGATCCTCAAAATTCATCAGGAATTCCTTACTGCCGGTTTCATAAATACCTGAAGGGGCATTAATAAAAAGCTGACCGGGAAATTCCCGCTGTAAAAAAAACAGGAAATCCTCACTCAAAGGTGGTGGTAATCGGAGCCAAACCACATCATAGTCATTTATTGATTCAACACTTAAATGCTTTTCAAAATACAACCCCTCCTGATGGAAGACAAAGTCCTCATTTACTCTGGATACCAGCAAGTTTTCAGGTTGCAGTTTTTTGAAAAATGGTTCGTTCATTTTTATTCCCCTGGTTGCCACATCAATGTGGGCACAAGAGGAGTGTTTTCGCAGGACCCTGGCAAGTGGATATAATGAATTTTCCGAACTATGGTTGGTATGGTCCGTCAGGATCAACATTTTTAATTTCAGCATTAATCTATTTTTATTTCGTCAATCAACCCCGGATCATTGTTTAAACTTTTGAACAGACGCATTCTGAATTTGCCTTGCTTGTTAAACAAGGTTTGTGCCATTTTATCAATAGCTACCATGGAAAGTACTGTTTGGATATAGGCCTCGATCAAATCGTCCAGACCGATACCCAGTCTGTTGAAATCTCTTCTGTCCATTAATACCAGTCGATTGGTGTCGCTATCCCAACTGCCATCCGGATTTTTGATCGACAGGTTTGTACCTAACATTTGCCAGCTATTGGTACTATCTTTGATATTGTCAATAAGCGGTTTTTCAGCACGACGCGCATAGGTGCAAAGTGGACGAATCCCATTAGGAGTAGCACTGACCATCATTCGAATGTCTGCCACAAAACTGTGATTTTTTTGATTGGGCACAGTGCCAACATGATACAGTTTTCCGGTAGAGGTAGTACTGCTCCAATTGTAGTTTCCAATCAGACTTTGAACAATAAACAGATTGTAATCAAAATCCAGCTCCATAAACCGGTCTAATTCATCCTCTGTAACGATAGTGTAAACTCCTTGTCCCGCGTTGCTGTAAGGTACTTTAACAACCGCGTGACCCCCCATTTTTTTAACCCAAAGAGGCACTTCGTTTTTGCTAACATCCCAAATCGTTTCTGGTGTATTGATCTTCAGACCGTTGGGTTGAAGTTCTGCATTAAAGATATCGTAGGCTTTGGCAGCCACCATCTTATTGCGTCCACCGGCCAGGCAGGCCACTACAGGATTCAAAATCCGGGTTTTGGAGTGAAGCGGCAGTCTGTTCCAGGGCTTTTGAGTGAGGTATCTAAAAGCGGCCCTGATTGGAACAAACTGCTCAGCTTCGTTCCGAACATACATGACCCCATCTTGAAACCTCACGGGCGGGTCTGTATCATCTTTGAAAAAGGGGACATAATATACAGGCTCTTGCATTACATCAGCAATGACCCTTGCATATCCTGAAACTTCCATTGGATTTTTGTCATAAACAACCGCCAATCCACCTTTAATTTTATGGCGAAGATTTTTCAAATAAGGTTTAAAGGTTCGCTCAACCATTAATCGATAACTTCCTTGTTCCTGGTTATCATCCATCAATGGCATCGACTTCTGCCCTGAGGGACATGAATTGTTTTCAATAACCACCATTTGCCTTTTACCTCCTGCAGTGGTAACATTCAATAAATCCGCTCCTGCCCACTGAAAGTACCTGGCTTTGTGGTTTAGGATTTCACGTAATTTTTCCGCATTGACCATCGGGTGCATGTGGCAATAGCGGGTAATAATGCGCTCCTGTTCCAGGTTGAGGAAAAAATTTATCATAGGGTGGATGGTGGCATTCAGAGCCTTGGGATACCAGTGGTTATGAGCCTCAAATTCACCAGGCTGTATCACTACAGCTGATTTCAATGTTTTTGTTGTCACGATGTTCGGAATTTAAAAAATTAGTAATTTTATTTATGCCTGTGGCACTAAAATCGGGGCAAGATTAAAAGGGGAATCTGAATTAATTCTGAAGAATTAAACCCATTAAGAATTTTTTTTTCGCCGTTGTCCGTTTCTTCAATTTTTCTTCAGAATTGAAGAATAATTTCGCACTTTTTCGGGCCTTGCCCTTCATGAAATTGACAATTAAACAGAATGAAAAATACCTATTTTGAATTGATCGATCAGACTTATTATTTCCCACAGGAAGGCTTTGATCTGCAAGATGGAGAACTGTTTTTCAATGGTGTTTCCCTGAAATTCCTGATTGAAAAATACGGGACACCTTTCCGGCTTACTTATTTGCCTAAAATCGGGGACCAGATAAAAAGAGCCAAGAACTGGTTCAATAAAGCCATGAAGGCCAATAGCTATAAAGGGAAATATTATTATTGTTATTGTACAAAATGCAACCACTTTCAGCATGTTATCAGCGAAGCGGTTAAGCATGGCGTTCATCTTGAGACATCTTCCTCGTTTGATATCGACCTTATCCTTAGGTTGTACAAGCAAAAGAAAATCACCAAATCCCATGTTTTGGTTCATAACGGGTATAAAACGGAAGAGTATTTGCAAAAGATTATTATGCTAAAGGAAATGGGATTTAAAAACTCAATTGCCGTACTGGATAGTATGGAGGAGTTGGATAAATACATGGTAGCAAAAACTCCCATCAAAATTGGTATCCGTCTGGCTACGGACTTACAGCCTCAATCAGATTACTACACCTCTCGTTTAGGCATTCGTTCTTCAGAGGTTATGAATTTTTATGAAAATAAAATTAAAGGGAATGAGAAAGTTCAGCTAAAGATGGTTCACTTTTTTGTGGACTCAGGCATCAAGGATAATATTTACTATTGGGGTGAATTTCAAAAAGCCCTCCATACGTTTGCAGAACTCAAAAAAGCCTGTCCTTCAATCAAGGCTCTCAATCTTGGAGGAGGGTTCCCCATTAGGAATAACCTTGGGTTTGAGTATGATTACAAATACATGGCTAATG
>QQUB01000243.1 GCA_008501835.1 Bacteroidota bacterium | reverse complement strand
TTTTCTCGGAAAATTATATGAGAATTTTATGCCAATTTTTTCTCCGGGCGGCTTCGTATTTGTTTAAAACTTATATTATTGACATCCAATGGCTTGTATTCGGGCTCCATTTTTAGATGAAAAATGAGCTACGACTTACCCGAAAAAAGAACGGTCAAAAACGGAAAAAAACCGTTTTTGACCGTTTAGGGGTTATAACTTCCTTTTAAACGATTAGCGATTAATCTTTAATCGGATTCTTTATTATCTTCATGGCTATCGATAAAAAAGTTTTTAACAAAAGAAACCGGAAGACCTAATAATTCGACAATTTGATCCATGGTCATACCTCCTGTCTTAAGAGTTTGGATGACCTCTTCTAAAGCTTTCCGTTTCCCTTGCTCAATCCCTTGCTCAATTCCTTGCTCAATTCCCTCTTGGATACCTTGTTGAAATCCCTCTTCTCTGCCCTCAGCCAGACCTTGTTCTTTTGCTTGCCTCTTTAATTCCTGTTCAATGGCTTCCATAATTCCCATAGGTTCTGATTTTTTGATTAATGGTTGAATGTTCTTTTCAAAAATAAGCTTTTCTGAGGCGACTTCCAAATTGATATAATAACTGATAAAATTAAATAATCGTTCAATTTTCCATTTGGGAAAACCTCTTTTGAAGAGTTTTTTGGCCATCTTAAGTTTAACTTCAAGTCGATTTATTTTATTATCTTTTTGCAATTCAATCCATACTGTTTCTAATATGATAGAAAACGGATTTAAAGGGTTTTTGGCAAACTCTTCCTTGGATTTATCGAGTACCTTATAAGTCCTGAAAAGATATTTTAAACTTGTGCCCCAAAATTCCCTAAAGTAGTGTTGAGGGTGAAAAAAGGGATGGTGGTCTGTGAAAATTGCTAATGCTGAAATGGGTTTATCGTATTTATCAAAAATGCGATAGTAGTATGTAAACATGCGTTTGGAGAAAATTTCCTCAAAATACCCTTGAACCTCAATATGGCAGAGTATCCATTTTTCCTGCCCGTTTTTTAGTTTTACTTTGACGAGTTTGTCTACAATTTTTTGAGAGGTAGCTGAATCAGGAAATAGTTGCTCCAATTCTTTATCCAGAAATTCAAACCCGGCCTTAAAGTCAATCTCATCAACAAACTCTGGGAAAAAATACCTTAAAAAATCTTCAAAGAAGTCCTCAAGGACTCCTTTCCATAATACATCTTTAGTGATCATTTGGTGGTTTATGGGTTAATAATACCACTAAATTAATGTAAAATGTTTTAAAATTATAAAATAGAAAACATTTTGTGTGTAATTTTTGTGGGTATAGAACCATCAGAAATCATACCATGGTAACAAAGAACGACCATTGCCAATTATTTCAATTGACAAAAAACCCGAGTAGACTTATTAAGAATTAAATTTAGCTGAACTGTTCTCTGGGAAGTTGTTGCAACCCCTTTATGATACCGTTGTCAGAGTTTTTGATAAAGTCTAGAATGTGGTCTTTTTCCGGGCTGTCTTCCAGTTCATTCTGGATGATTTCCACGGCATTGCTTATACTATATCCTTTAACAAACAGGATGCGGTATATCTCGTGGATACGATTGATCTGTTCGGTTTTAAAGCCACGTCTTTTGAGCCCAATGCTGTTCACTCCCACATAGGCCAGTGGTTCACGGGCAGCTTTGACAAATGGAGGTACATTTTTACGAACAAAACTCGTGGCAGCAATGAAGCTGTGAGCTCCGATTTTAAGGAATTGTTGGACGCCAACCATGCCCTCCACTATGGCCCAGTCATCAATTTCTACATGGCCAGCCAGGTTGACGCTATTGGCCAGAATGACGTTATCTCCAAGGATGCAGTCGTGAGCCACGTGAGCATAGGCCATGAGCAGGCAGTTACTGCCAACTACCGTTTTATCGGCATAACTTGTTCCACGATTGATGGTTACATATTCTCTGATGGTTGTACTATCTCCAATTTCGGCAGTAGTCATTTCTCCGTCAAACTTAAGATCCTGGGGAATTCCGGAAATTACAGCACCGGGAAAAATCCTGCAGTTTTTGCCAATACGGGCACCATTGAATATGGTAACATTGGGGCCAATCCATGTTCCGTCACCTATAACGACGTCTTTTTCGATATAGGTAAATGGCCCGATCTCAACATTGGATCCGATCTTTGCTTCAGGGTGTACGTAGCTATTATTCTGTCCTGTCATATCTATCCTCGATTAACGATTTGGGCAGTGAGGTCTGCTTCCGATACGATTTTGTTACCAACATAGGCTGTACCTCGCATCTGACAGATTCCCCGCCTAATGGGTGCCAGGAGTTCCATCTTGAAAAGAATGGTATCCCCGGGAACCACGAAGTGTTTAAATTTGGCATTTTCTATTTTAAGGAAATAGGTGTCCCAGTTTCCTTCGTCTTCCACAGAGGCCAAAGCCAGGATACCACCTGTTTGTGCCATGGCTTCAATTTGTAATACCCCTGGCATGATTGGATTGCCCGGGAAGTGCCCCTGGAAGAAGGGCTCGTTAAAAGTAACGCTTTTTACTCCTACAACGTGTTCACTGGAAAGTTCAATGATTTTGTCGATAAGTAAAAAAGGAGACCTGTGGGGTAGCCTTTTCATGATATCCACCGTGGTAAGAATTGGAGGGGTATCGGGATTGTATTTTGGTTTGTTTTTTAGTTTTCGCTGATGCAGGTATTGTTCCTTGAGTAATTTGGTAAATTCCATATTGGCTTTGTGGCCGGGTTTAGTGGCCACAATTTTGGCTTTAACAGGTTTACCCAAAAGGTACATATCTCCCAGGAGGTCCAGCAATTTATGTCTGGCAGGTTCATTTTCAAAACGCAGATTCGTATTGATTACCCCCTTGCCTGATTTACCTATAGTGTCGTGACCGAGTTTTTGGGCCAGTTCATCCAGATCCTTTTGAGGCATGGCTTCATTGGCAATGATCACAGCATTGTCAAGAGAGCCTCCTTTGATAAGGTCTTTACCAGCCAGTGCTTCCAATTCGTGCAGGAACACAAAAGTCCGGCAGGAGGAGATCTCACTTACGTAATCAGTGCTCTCGTCAAAATCCATGTATTGCTGACCCAGGACCGGAGAGTTAAAGTCGATCATAACGATGGTCTCGAAGTCGTCTGCAGGCAGAGCCATAATCTCCGTCCCGGTAGCTTCATCTTTATAAACAACAGGGTCGTCGAGGGTGAAAAAGTCACGATCCTCTTTTTGTTCCTCAACACCAGCTGCCAAAATAGCATCTACGAATCCAGTGGCACTGCCGTCCAGAATAGGAACCTCTGGTCCGTCAATCTGAATAAGAACGTTGTCGATATGCAGTCCTGCCAATGCGGACATAATATGTTCGACCGTGCTTATACTTGCTTTTCCCTGAGTGAGATTGGTGCTTCTTAAGGTGGAAGAGACCTTGCCGACATCAGCGGCGATGAAGGGTTGTCCTTCAAGGTCTGTACGTTGAAACTTGATACCGTGGTTATCCGCAGCAGGCTGCATGGTCATATTGACGGACGCTCCTGTGTGGAGGCCGGTGCCTTTTATGGTAACCTCTTGTTTAATGGTCTTCTGTTTCATATAAGTCTGTTTTTTACTTCGGCAATAACAGGGTATTCCCTCGCCGGAAAAACATCCTTTTACAGGGACAAATGAATTTTTTACCCAAATGGATGCTTCGCGATGATTATTTTTTTAAAGATTCGATTGTTTTTTCCAGTTGATGGATGCGTTTGTAAAGGTCCGGGAGCTGTTTGAAAACGCTGTATGAACGTATGTAGTCCCTGTATCCGATGGCTGGAGAACCAAAGATAGCTGTACCTTCGTCCTCAACAGATCCGGCCAGTCCACTTTGTGCCTGTACCATGGTCTTGTCTGCAACCCGGATATGTCCCGAGAATCCTGCCTGACCACCGATACGGCAGTATTTTCCGATCTTGGTGCTTCCTGCAACGCCTGCCTGGCTGGCCATGGCTGTATGTTCATCAACTTCTACATTGTGACCGATCTGGACAAGATTATCAAGCTTTACACCCTTACGGATGATAGTCGACCCTATACTTGCTCTGTCGATGGTGGTATTGGCACCGATCTCTACGTCGTCTTCCAGAATTACATTGCCTACGTGGGTAATCTTTTCATAAGAGCCATCTTCCTTGTGGACATACCCAAACCCGTCACTGCCAATAACGGCATTCGGATGGATAATAACCCGGTCGCCGATTTTGGTGCCTCTCATTAGCCTTACTCCGGGCAAGATGATACAATCTTTTCCAATGGACACTTCCTGGCCGATATAAACGTGGTCGTATATCAGGGTATTATCTCCTATATTAACATCTGAGCCAACTACAGTAAAATGGCTTACCGCAGCACTCTCTGCAACTTTTGCAGATGAGGCGATGATTGCTGAGGAGCTAATACCTTCCGGTTTTTCCTTAGTCTGGTTAAAATGTTCCAGTAAAACGGCAATGGCGGCATAAACGTCCTTCACCCTGAGCAGGGTAGGCTTAATGTCTGCCGGAGCCTCAAAACTTTCATCAACCAATAAAATGGAAGCCGATGTGGTGGAGGCAAATTTCTCATATTTCTTGTTGCCAAGAAAGGAAATGGTACCTTCCCCACCTTCCTCAATTCTGGAAGGAGCATTGATTACTACCTCCGGATCACCTTCAATAGTGGCACTTAAAATGACGGCCAATTCTTTAGCGGATATCTGCATGGCTGCAAAGGTAGGAAAATATAAAATGTTGCAAGTAAAATGAGATTGTAAATTGCAAAAGCAGAAAACCGCGTAATTCAGGGAATGATTTACGCAGAACGTTGAACTACTTCAAAAATTAATTTATACAGGTTTTGACTAATTGAAAACAAAGTATTTTGCTTCAAAATTAACCAGCAACCAACAACCCTCTATCCCTTCCTGATGAACCTGACACGCTCCACACCTTCAACCATGGCCAGAGCAAATTGGGCAGAAGTGAATTCTGAAGCATCAAATCCGAGTTTTGAATCTCCCTTGATCTTATCGTAAAGCGCTTCAACCTTAATAATTCGGGTTTGAGGGGTAAATAAGGTAGTATCCAGGTTGATGCGGCTGTCACTGTCAGATTCTTCTCCGTTACTCCTGTGCGGGAGTTTGTAGTAGGGATCATTGGTAGTTCCGTCACTTCGGTTGAAGCCAAAATGGATCACTTCCGGTTTTTCATGAATGTCGACCACTTTGGCATCTCCTTTGAACAGGCACAAAAGTACATTTGGAGATAAGCGCTCCATCCTTAAAAGTTCAAGAGCAGCAGGGTTGCCTTTTGAATTTAATTCAGGAATGCTTTCATTTTTAAGATCGTCAGCATCTTCATCTCCCGGACGGACCTTTGTACCGGAAAATTCGTAATCATAGGCATTGACCTGAAGACTTGGCCACCCAGCTACTACGGCAGAGCGTAATAAGAATCCACTGATCTTTCCGGTATTGGTAGCTGAATCCATCAGTTTTTGAGTGTGCAGGATCTTTTCCTGTTTTACATTCACTCTTCCGATACTTAAAGCTCCGTCCATTAAACTGGCTATCCAGGCCGGATCGAGATAAAAGAACCGTAGTGACTCTATAGGCAGCATGCGTTCGTCAGGTACGAGGTAGTTGAACGGAATGCCTTTTAGTAGACTCAGTTTGCCTAACCAGTTTTCCACATTTTCCGGCATTTCCACCTGGGTGTTGTTTTCCTTGTGAAAAGGAAGGTGGGTATGGAGCTCTTGTTGTTCCATCATTTTTAGCTGCTGGGTGTGGAGTCTTTTCCAGTTGTATAGGTCCAGGGATATTTTTTTGCTTTTTAAAGCCATTAATCGCCCCAGTTCCCATGCTGCTGCATAGGAAGCATCAAACATGCCGTTGGAGGTGTGGTATCTCAATAATTCATCAGAACAATGTACCGGAAAAAGATCATCCGGTATGGTCTGGTTAACCTGGCCGGTGACCAGAGGTCCGCGATACCAGGAAACACTTTTTCCTCCGCGACGGAAGGAGTGGGGGAGCGGAGTGAATCCCATTTTGAGGTAATCATTAGCTTCTGTTATCTCAGTTGCTTTGGTTGGGTTTGCCAGGTCCGGTAATCGCAGACTTGGGCTCGAATCATCCGGAATTAAAAATACGGCCAGTCGTCCGCTGGCCTTTCCTTTCAGAATGTCTTCGCTTAAAAAGTACTGTTTTGGACCATCCGTGACCCATGCGTGAAAACCTGTTGGATCGTTCAATTGGGCACTGTTGGGATGAATGCTATAGCCCTGTAATTTTGAGGTGGCATCCTTTGCATTTTGAGGAACGCCTCCCTGCATATCAAATAAATAGCTACCCGCAGCATTATAAATTTTTCCTGTGGTGCCGATGAAATACTGGTGATCCTTGTCGCGAAGTATTTTAACGGCTCTGTCAGTCACTTTTGCCTTAGAGGTAAGCGCTTTACGCCCCTGCAAAAAACCGGCCTGTAACAAGTCTGGTACGGCGGATCCGGTAGATACTCCTTCAAGAGAGGTTCTTTGTGCATCGGAGATGTTGATCCCAAAAAGAAATTCGTGGTTGAGATGTAATAAAATGCTCCTGAAAGTCTGTTTTTCGCTGAAAGCAGTGAAAGACCAGCTCTTAAGACTGACTAAGGGAACAGTATCCGGGAAAGGTGAATCATTAAAAACATATCCACCGTCCTTAGCGATATATCTTTCTTCTAAAGAAACCAGGTGTACAACGGATTTTACGCCTGGTTTGGGTAATCGTTTGCTGATGACGATCGCAACGTCACTGCCAATATGGTCATTGGCTTTGATGTTGATGGATTGGGTGGTTGCGGCCTCTCCGTCAGGGGTGATTTTAATTTCATAGGTATCAACGGGGAGTGGACCGGTATCTAGAGAAGCCCCGATCATCGGAGAATTGATAGAGGTAATTTCGTGGTGTACTTTTTTACCACTGCTGTTGGTTACTTCTACGGTAACTTTCCCGGTAAAACTGCTGTTCAGTTTGAAACCTATCCTTGCCTGCCTTGCGTGGGTGAGATGGCCAAGTTCTTTATCGTTGATTGGCAACACCTCCTTAAGTGTAGCTTTGGAGGCGTAGATCACCCTGATCTTTTCTTCATCGGATTGACCGGGTTCCTGTTTTGGGGGCCATATATTTCCGTAGGCTTTTCCTTTGCTCAAATCTGCGAACGAAACAGCCTTCCCTTTTTCCACTTCCATACGTTCCGTAGTGGAGGACGGGGCTTTACCGGAAGCATTGAGTAGTTCTTCTTCATTAAAAACCAACAAGGCCATCCACGGAAGTTTTTCCAGCGCACTTTCCGTAGCCTCATCAGTACTCATGGGGGCAACTAGTCTTTCCCATGGCAAGGTGTTCCTATTGAAAACGATATGCGGCATCACATTGGAATACTCACCCAGGCTGTTATTCGGCGGAAAGATCGTATGGACCTCATTTGGCTTCAGATTGAAACGATCTCCTTGTACCTGAACGTAATAGTCCGGGAAGGTAGCCGAAAAAGGTGATTGTTGGTTGGTTCCAACAATTCCCGGGCCATTGAGTTCCTGTCTAGCACTAATTTTATACTCTCCACTTTTTAGACCCGGCAGGTGATTCTCAATGAATTCGATGTTTATTTCTGCGTATTGATTATTCTTAGCCATTGTTTAGTTTTTATTGCTGTTCGGATAGCGTTTCTTCATTTTGCCCTTAGGCAAATTCTCCAACCTGAGGATCCCTTACAAAATCATCGGCGATCTCTTCTGTTAGACTAATGTCCAGGTTGCTGTAGTTAAATCCGAGTGCTTCGATCATTGACCTCCGTTTTTTCATGGTATCCTGTGTAGCAATGTTTTGTCTTATGTAATCCGTACCGGCTGATACGGAACTATCCGCATTGAAAGCCTTCACGGTTTCAAAGGAATAAGCATTCTCAATATGATTGGTCGTGTATTGCAGATCCTTTTTCGGTACAGGATGTGTTTCTCCCGGCATGGAAGGTGTTGCGGGCCTGATCTCAAATCCGGCAACCGCATTCTCAATGAATTTCTGACTGTTTACGCCGGGAGTGAGTTTGTCTCCCCACATGGCAGCCGGCATCCGTTTCAATACAGGAGTAAAAGCAAAATCTTGTCCGAGGTAAACGTATTCCCCTGTTTGATCATCTTTCTTCGCAGTGGTCAAATGGAAGGTTGATTTTACGACAGAATGATCGAGTGCCATAGGAGCTACACCTACCTTTCCTGTATTAATCACATCTTTTGAATCTGCCTGAACAAAAGTATCCTTCTCTTTATCCCATTGCAAAGAGTTCACAATTTCCTTCGACTGGAAGGATGATTCTTTTAATTGTCCAAGATCAATGGAGTAGGATTTACTTTTATCAGCCGATTCAATAGTGACGATTGAAAATGGAATGGTTGTGGTTATCAAAAGTTTAAAGTCCTTCGGATTGATAACCTGCACAGGGTTTTTCTGCTGGTCTTCAATATTTTTGATCAAACCGTTGGTTACGGAGATACTGCAAACCTTTGAAATGTCCGGCAGGAAGGAGGATTTAAAGGTTGGCCAGTCTATCGGACGCGGTTTCGGAGCAGCACTGCCAAAAGAAACGGTGAATGTTATGATCCACAGATGTACTCTTGCTTTTCCGGAAAAGTCCGGTCCCCAGACATGCAGGTCGGCTCCAAGGTGAATGGTAATGGTATGTCTTCCGAATAACCAGAAGGTGACCGATACACCCATGTCGAGGTAGATCTCCGCATCGTAGAAATAAGGTTTCCACGAAATGATAAAGTCTGCCCCAATGATAAACCACGCTTTGATGCCGCCCAGGTGGAAAACAGCCTGCAGGCCACCACCAGCCATCAGTGCATGAGAGCAAAGGGCAAAATAGAAGTCGCCTTTTACAAAAATATGAGAGTTGATGATCCAGTTGAAACCGATCCGGGGTACGGTAGGGTACCAGGCCGGTTTTTGGAACTTCGGATGATAACCTCCCAGGGAAACTACAAAATCACCTTCATGAGGACCACCGAACCAACAGAAGAAAGCAAATCCTCCCGTAAGGTGACAACTTCTTGATAAAAGGAAAGAGTTACTCGTTAGTTGAGCCTGGATGCCGAGGAAACCTTCTGCCGGAGCAAAGGTGGCTTTTAGCGCAAGTTGAACTTCTGCCAGAGGACTAACGGACTGCCCTTCCTCTGGAGTCGGGACGATCAGGGTGGATAATCCCAGAATGTCCAGTTCAAAATCCTGCCCAAAGGAAACGATCACCATGGCAAAGGAATCGATCAGCTCAAAAGTGGAAAAGCGCAGCCCTGCTGTAAGGAAATACTCTCCCGGTTTTGGGTAGATATAATCTCTCAGTTGGGTGATCTCGTTCTGAAGGTAATTCCTTCTCGCACCGATTCCGGAAGGGATAGGACTGCCTTCCCCTCCCACAGCCTGATTGACAAGAGGGAATTGTCCGACATTGGCAATGTCAGGCATTTTTACGGCCCTGTTATAACCAAAACCGGCGGCGATACCCATTACAAAGAAAAATGGAGGACCTCCGATAGGCATATCCAAAACTGCATAAATGAACAGGGAGTCATGCCCATCCACCTTGGCATAGGAGCCGATCGCGGAAACGTTGATGATGTCTGCCTTAATGGTGGCAATTCCGTCATACTCATCGTATGGGGGAGTACCATCTGTTGGTTTGACGTTGTACCTTAGGAAAGATGCACCTATCTCAACGGGCCCCTGTTGATAATCAACACTAACGCCCAAGAGTTTAAATTCCGGTTTTAGTTTATCTATCGGGGTGCCAACACCAAGGCCATCAAGGGTCAGGGTAAGTCCTGCGAGATTCAGTCCTGCATCCAGGAAGGCCCAGATCTTTTTATCGGCATACTGAAGTCCGATCCTGTTGAATTGTACGGGACCGAACGCTTTTTGGATATTTAGCCACTGGATGTTGCCGCCGCCGCTTCCGGGAGCAGGTGGTGTGGTTCCGACCGTTCCCGGAGAGGTTTCGGTTTTTGCCGGTTCGGCGGGGTTGCTTTCTGATGGTTTTTCCTCTATCGATGAGCCTGCATCGCCTTCCGGGGCAGGAGGTTCCTGCCCTTTGGGAACTGTTTTGGGTTGGGATTTACTGCTGTTCAGTTGGATCGGGATGTCAAAATGGAAAGATTTTTCGCCCAGATCCAGATTAATTCCCAGGCTGACAGCTTCTTTGATCTCTTTGGTTGGAAGGTTGACGCCGCCACCGGGAACCATATTGGATAATTTTGAAAGTTCCTCGGTGGAGAAATAAGGCGCCTGGCCGGTTGTTCCCGGGGTCGCTGCAGCTCGTGGACCAGAGGCTATTAAAGGCTGGATGCCAATCTTCATGGTTTGATCCTTGGGGAATATTTTACCAATCAGTGGCAGGTTGGATAAGTTTATTCCACTACCTACGTCCAATCCAAACAGGAAGTCGGCTGCTGTGGCATTCGATTTTTTATCGTAAACGAAAAAAGCATCTTCCAGGTCAATGGTCAGCGGAACATAAAAAGAAGGATCTATTTTTCGGGTGAGTTTCCCAATGTTGATCTTTCCGCCTTTCAGGTTTTTATAAGCTGCAATGAAAGTACTCTCAGATCCTTCCAAAGGGTTGGCAGCAGGTGTGTTATTGAATAGAAGATCAAATTCCATTTGGAATCCATCGTCCAGTTCGAAGATCAGCTGGCCTTTAAAAGTCTTTTCATAACCAGTGCCGGATTTTATCAGATCAATGGAGATGATCAGGTCAGCTTCGGTATTGTCCCCAAAAAGTTCTTTGGCATCAACCTCGCATGAGAAAGAAAATGATTGGGTCCCGGTATTGTAGGACAGGTTCAAAAATTTGAGTGTCACATTGTTCAGGAACCCAGGGATGTCTTTGGCATTTTTATCAAAAGCAGTGACCAATTCGCCTATTGAGCAGGAAGCACTCTCACTTCCCTGAAAGAGCCAGCCTTGTTCCGGACCGTCGTACTCAGCCAGCAAGGTCAATGACAACAGGTTGGTATTTGGATCGTTCTGTTTTTTAATGTCGTATTCTCCATAAACAGAACCTTTTATATTGCTGTTTGTCCCGCCGGTATAATCGATAGATAATTGTAGGCCCATTTCTCCAGGGCCGATCTTGATCTGACCGAGGGCTAAGTGGAAAAGGGCTCTTCGGCTTTTAATGCTTCCCAATAGTGTTAGATCCTGGAGTGTAAGAGCATTTCCAAGATTCACTCCTTTTGAATCCGGCTTTGTCGCCTTATTCGGACTTGCCTGGAATTTTTGTAGTAGATCGGCTGCAGATTGAGTCTCCCCCTTCCCTGGAGGGACCAATTTAACCGTGACGAGTTCTTCAGGAAGGTCCACTTCAACCAGCAGAGGAATGTTTTCGATTTCAATGATACCGGAAACACTGCCAGAAACATTTCCACCAAAAATCTCAATACCTATACTTGGAGATTCCAGTTCGATTACTCCCGGGATCATTTCCCACTTTGCGGAAGCCCAGGCAATAGTGAATTGCAGTAGGTAGGGATCTGTGTCATTCCCAGATGCAAACTTCAGGGATTGAAGAGTTACACCATCAATGGGCAAGGAGTCAGGGATCATATCTCCCAATTTACCGAATTCGGAGAAGGTGCCTTTGAGGAATTGACGGATTTCCCCAATGTTAATACCCGGAGGGGTGATCGCGAGAAAATTATCATTCCCCTGGATCTTGTCTTTAGGTATATTTTGGCTTATGAGGCTTTTTTTCAAACCCTCAACGGTCAATTCTTTTGATTGGGTGTTCGCTTCCTGAGCCATAAGTTTAATTTTTTAATTCTTTTCGGAATTGGTTTTTACTGGTGCAGCAATGCTACCGGTGGAACATCATTTTCATTCGGGCCAGGGTCTGTATTGGCTCCAGCCTGAAATGATTGTGCACCCTCCGCATAATTCTCTCTACCTGTTGTCGTTCCATTCCCGTTATTGAACCTCACAACATAAAGGTCAAGAATACCTTCCTGACCAGCTTCCTCGATTTTGGAAAGCGTAATACCGGAAGAAGGCCCAATAACATTTGGACCAATTTTAAAAGCCACTGAGCTTTCCGTATCATCAGCCATCCTCATCCGGATTCGCAAGGCATTCAGGTAAGGGGCACAGTTGGTGTCCCAGGCATTTGCAGTGGTGCTGGTATTAAGGAGGTTC
>QQUB01000814.1 GCA_008501835.1 Bacteroidota bacterium | reverse complement strand
CTTCGTGGGCATAATCTCCACGGTTGGTGAATTCAAGGACTCTGGCTCCACCATCATATATCGCTTTGAGTACTTTTTTACCTACCTCTATATCCGGGTGGTAAAACAGAGGGACCATTCCGGTCTCTCCCATAACTTTTGCTACTTCAATTCTTGAAAACCTAGCCATCTGTTTTTCTTTTTTTAATTAACGACTAACTCTTCCGCTCGCATCTCCCTGCATCAGTTTTTCTACTTCCGGAACTGTAACAAGGTTGGCATCTCCATAAATGGTATGCTTGAGGCAAGAGGCTGCCACCGCAAAGTTAAGGGCACTCTGATCATCCTGATCATAATGCAACAATCCATAAATAAGGCCTCCCATGAAACTATCTCCGCCCCCTACTCTATCTACAATATGGGTAATCTGGTATGTTGGAGCATGGAATAGTTCCTGACCATTATAAAGCACTCCTGACCATGAATTGTGAGAAGCACTTATGGATCCCCTTAACGTAATAATTACTTTTTTACATCTCGGAAATTTTTGCATCAACTGCTGACAAACAGAAATGTAAGCAGCAGCATCAATAGTATCCCCCTGAGTGACATCCACACCTTCCGGATGAATGTCGAAATGTTTTTCAGCATCTTCTTCATTCCCCAGAATTACATCACATCCTGCCACGAGTTCCGGCATAATCTCTGCCGGAGATTTACCGTACTTCCATAAATTCTTTCGGTAATTCAAGTCAGTGGAAACAGTAACTCCTAATTTATTGGCAGCCTGAATTGCTTCCAAACAAGCATCTGCAGCACCTTGAGAAATGGCTGGCGTAATACCCGTCCAATGAAACCATTGTGCATCTTTAAGTACTTCCTCCCAATCGACCATTCCCGGTTGAATGGTAGACATGGATGAGTGTGCACGATCGTAAACCACTTTACTTCCGCGACTGACAGCCCCAATTTCCAGGAAATAAATTCCTAACCTTTCTCCCCCGCGAACAATGTGATCTGTTCCTACATTACGTTTCCTCATTTCCATCAAGGCACATTCACCAATATCATTCTCCGGAAGTCTTGTTACAAAATCAACCGGAATGCCATAATTGGCCAATGAAACAGCCACATTACTCTCTCCGCCACCATAAACTACATCAAAAGAACTTGCCTGGGAGAATCTGCGCATGGCCGGAGGGGTCAGGCGCAACATAATCTCACCAAAAGTTACTACTTTCTTCATTTGTCAAAAATTATTAAATATTAAAAATGAAGTGATTAACATTAGTTCTAATGCAATCACTTCTTTTTTCACAAACTATTTTAATCATCAAGGAATCGTATGGTAAAAATAGTTTGTGTAGTTTGAAAAATCAGTTTTGAACCTGGGTTATGAAAAAGCCAGACCTCCATTGATATCAAAATTGGCTCCAGCGATAAATGAAGCTTCATCTGATGCCAGATAGGCCACCAGATCAGCACATTCTTCAGCCGTACCTTCCCGTCTCAATGGTGTGATGGAGGCAACCTTTTCTCTAACTTCATCTTTGGTAAAGTCATCGTGGAATTTGGTCCCGATCAATCCCGGACAAATAGCATTAACCCTGATTCCTTTAGGTCCAAGTGCTTTGGCCATTGATCTGGTAAAAGTAGTTAAAGCTCCTTTAGAGGAAGCATATAATGCAGATCCACCGCCACCTCCATCTCTTGCTGCCTGCGAAGAAAGGTTGATAACGGATGTTCCTTTTCCCATTAAAGGTTCAAAGGCTTGCATGACAAAAACGGTAGATTTAAAATTGACATTCATCACTAAGTCATAAAAAGACTCATCAAACTCCTGAAGGGTTTTACGAGCAAAAAGCCCCCCCGCATTATTTACCAGGATATCCACCTTATTTCCAAAGGCTTCCACAGTTTTTGCTTTCAAATATTGAATATCATCCAGATTTGATGCATCTGCCTTTACTGCAATGGCTTCACCTCCAAAAGATTTTATGTGATCTAAGGTTTCCTTAGCATCGGCCTCGGAGTTATAATAGTTCACAACAACCTTTGCTCCTACTTTGGCCAATTTAATGGAGATGGCTCTTCCAATATCCCTGCCACCACCAGTGACCACTGCTATTTTTCCATTTAACATACTCATTAAAAATAATTTTTAGATTCCTAACCCTTGACCTCCAGTTATCTGTAATGTTTCAGCTGTCAAAAAGGCGGCATCCTTGCTGGCCAGGAAAGCAACAACAGAAGCTACATCTTCCGGTTGGCCCAATCGTCCTAACAGGATGTTATTTGCCCAGGAAGCAAATACCTCAGGTTTTGTGGATTTAATCTGCTTGTGGAAATCTGTATCGATAGTTCCGGGAGAAACTGCATTGACGCGAATTCCATATTCAGCCAGATCTTTAGCCAGAGCTCTGGTTAATGCATGTACACCTGCTTTGGAAGTTCCATAAATACCTGCACCAGGTCCACCTGCATTCCATCCGGCAATAGATGTGTAGTTGATAATACTAGGGTTATCTGATTTTTTAAGATATGGAATGGCCGCTCTGGAGGCAAAAAATGCAGAATCGAGGTTTAATGCCATTACAAATCTGTAAAAATCTGTGGTCATGTCTTCAAACCTGGATCTGCCTCCAAGTCCTCCGGCATTATTAACCAACACGTCTATCTTTCCATACTTTTCACCAATGGCCTTAATATTTTTATCAACCATATCCTCTTTGGTCACATCAAAGCCGTAATACTCAGCCGATATACCTTCTGCCTTCAGTTCTTCGACCCTTTTGGCCCCTTGTTCATCTTCAATTCCATTAAGCACTACAGTATATCCATCTTGCCCAAGTCTTTTGGCTACTGCAAACCCTATACCACCGGTAGCTCCGGTTATGATGGCAACTTTTCCTGTTTGATCCATAATTAATTTTGTTTTTAGCAAGTTATTTTTGAAAACGGGGACAATGATTATTCACCGTTTCCTTTTTTAATTGATGTTTATTTGTTTAGCGGTTTCAATGGTTCAATTTTCGGACATAGAATCCAAACGCTGGCCAATGCAATAACGCCCAATGCCGCACCGATAATGAAGGCAGGAGTATAATTACCAACCATGGTCAACCAGGGCACAAGATAAGTTAATCCTGC